>PAAT01000145.1 GCA_002698965.1 Rhodopirellula sp.
GCTCATGGTTCGCTGGCCCGGCAAAGTTAAGCCGGGCACCGTTAATACTGACATGGTTATGAACCTTGACTTCGCTCAAACTTTCTTAGAAATCGCCGGAGCTGACCAGCCTGAGGATATGCAGGGTGCCAGCATGAAGCCCGTCTTGGAAGGTAAGACCCCTGAGGATTGGCGTAAAAGTGTTTACTACCACTATTACGAATTCCCCGGAGCCCATAGTGTTGCCAAACACAATGGCGTTCGTACGGAACGCTATAAACTGATCAATTTCTATGAAAACAAGGAGTGGGAATTATTTGATCTGAAAGAGGATCCAAATGAATTAAAAAGTGTTTACGACGATCCCGCATATGCCAGTATCAAAAAAGATCTGGAGATAGAACTTGAGCGGCTACAGGACTTCTACAAGGATGATGGGACGATTGTTAATTTTGGGGCTGCTCGGGCAAAAGCTCAGCCAACTCAGCTTGTACGCCGCTTCCGCTTTGGGGATTTTGAAAACACTGAGAAGTCGCCCTATGGAGCAGCGGTGAAAACCGATGGGAGCAAGCATCTCTTCCACAATCCGAGTGGAGGGAAGTTCAGTCCTGAATACAAGCCAATCACATTGGGTGGATTCATCAACCCGACAGATGGAAACGGTGTGATTGCGGCTCAGGGCGGCGAGGCCCTGGGCTATACGATGCTGCTCAAAGATAGCAAGCTTACATTCTCGATTCGTTCTCAAGGTCAACGCTTTACGGCTGTTGGTCCGGAAATTGAATTGAATGAATGGACACATGTCGTGGCTGTTCTCGACCGAAACGCCAAACTGGGTTTTGCGGTGAACGGAAAGAAAATCCAAACAGATGTCAAAGCCACTTTTCTTACCAGTGCACCGGCCGATGCCTTTACGTTAGGCCTGGATGGCGGTTCACTTGTCGGAGACTATGGTCAGGCAAATGGTCTCAAAGGGAAGATCGCCGACTTCCGGCTTTATTGGGGTATTCTAGAAAAGGAAACACTTGAAGGGTGGGCAAACCCTAAATAACCCAATTTGAGAAGCACTAAAAATAATTGCCTCACCACTCTTTCGACTTCATTTGCATTGGATCACTCGGCCATGAATCTTAATCGACGACAGTTAATTCAAACATCCGCAGCCGCGTTAACCACAGTCGGAACCATGCAAGCCGTTACTGCTTCTTCCGTCAATGGCCAAACAAAACCTTTCGGCTACTGCTTCAATACGAGTTGTGTTCGCGGGCAACAGCTTTCACTCGATCAGCAAGTCGATCTGGTGATCAAAGCCGGCTACGAAGGTATTGAGCCGTGGATCCGCGATATACAAGCCTTTAAAGATGCTGGTGGAAGTCTTAAGGACCTTAGGAAGAAACTGGTCGACAATAACGTCAAAGTAGTGAGTGCTATTGGATTCGCCCGCTGGATTGTTAATGATGATCAAGAACGAGCCAAAGGGTTGGAAACCGCTAAACATGACATGGGACTGCTTAAGGAACTGGGCGGCGTGCGAATCGCAGCTCCTCCTGTGGGTGCCACGGACATCGAAGGGTTTGACTTGTTCGCAGCCGCCAAACGTTATTACGATCTATGTGAAGTCGGACGGAACGAAGGTATTACACCGCAACTAGAACTATGGGGATTCTCTAAAACACTAAGCCGACTTGGTGAACTGGCTTTTGTGGCCACCGAAGCTGGCCACCCTGATGCATGTATCCTGCCGGATATTTACCACATCTATAAAGGTGGTTCATCCTTTGAAGGATTAAAAATGCTCAATGGTCAACACATTCATTGCTTCCATGTAAACGACTACCCAGCCAATCCACCCAGAGCAACGATCGCAGATAAGCATCGAGTCCATGTTGGCGATGGGATTGCCCCAGTAACCAAAATTCTGCAGATGGTCTATAAAGCCGGCTGCCGGGGTATGTTATCGCTGGAACTGTTTAATCCTGATTACTGGAAACAGGATCCACTTCAAGTCGCCACCGAAGGCTTAGCTAAAGTTAAAACTGCGGTTGCCAAGTCTTTTGGATAATCCGGCCTTTCCTAAATCGAGTATATATCTTGTTAGTAGCGAATAAAAAGAAGATTCTCTTTTCGCTGCTCGCGATTTGTGTTGGTCTCTTGCCTCTGGCCATACTCGAAGGTATCTTCCGCGCCTTTGACATTGCTTCTCCGGAGCAGGTAGTCGATACCTCCTCCGGTTTCTCGGTCCAGCAACGACTGTTTTCGCTTAACAAAGATGAAACCACCTATGTCACGACTCGTAACCGAGCCCTTTACTTCGGCGACCAGTCCTTTGAGGCAATCAAACCGAAAGACACCTATCGTATGTTTTTCCTTGGAGGATCCACCGTACGTGGACGACCCTTTGCCGTCGACACCGCTTTTGCTAAGTGGGTGGAACTGGAGTTAAACCGCCGTATCAACTCCACTGTTTATCAATCAGTCAACTGTGGAGGACTTTCCTATGCCAGTTTTCGACTTCAACACATTAGCAAGGAAGTTCTAAATTACAAGCCGGATCTTCTGGTGCTGGCAACCGGACATAACGAATTCCTAGAGAACCGGACGTTCAATCAGGCAAGCCAGCAAGCCGAGGTCCGCAGTGCACTCGAATCCCTAAGGCTCGTGGTTTGGCTACGTTCACTAATTGGGCAGGACGTGGAATCTTTCAGGGAGTCCGCCGGACAGGAACTTTCAGAGAACGTGACGGCGCGCTTAGATGAGGAAAGCGGCTATGCCTCTTATCATTGGGATCCAGAATGGAAAACACAGGTTACACAACAATATAAAGAATCGCTACAGCGCATCATTGAACAATGCAACTCCTCCAATATTCCGTTAGTATTCGTTTGTTTGGGATCCAACCTCAGAGATTGCCCACCATTTAAGTCTGAACTCCCTCCCGATCTGACGACCAAAGACAAGCAGGAGTTCCTTCGTCTTTTTGCACAAGCCACTGAGTTGACCGGTCAACCGGAAGCAGCCCTAAACCGGTATAAGCAATGTCTGGAGATCTCCGATCAGTATGCCCTGCTGCACTTCCGTTTAGGACGAACTTTAGAGCAACTCGGAGAATCACAGACTGCACGACAGCATTACCTGTTAGCCAAAGACTTCGATATTTGCCCATTGCGCCTCTCGGAAAAGATGGATAATATTCAAAGGGAACTTGCTGCCCAACATAATATCCCTCTGATCGACGCGCGAAGGGCATTGGAAAATGCCAGCACCGACAAAATCCCTGGTTATGAAATGTATGTTGACCATGTGCACCCGACAATACACGGTCATCAGTTGATCGCCAGAGCTGTACTAGATGGGTTAATTGAACATAAGCTTGTAGTTCCTGATCGTGCTTTAGATTTACATGACTATCTATATCTTTACAATGACTATCTGAACTCATTACCTCTGGCATTTTTTAGTAACGGCTCACGTCGTGTCAATTGGCTTGAAAACTGGGCCCGACGTGATATGCAATTATTCGAACTGGAGCCGTTCGATTTGCGTGGTAGTCTGGCCGTCGTGCATCGCCAGCTTGGCTTTGGTAAGTTTGAGTATGCCCGTTATGAATTAGATAAAACGCTAAAGCGGTATGGCAATATCAGTCCGTCAGTACTTGAGCTCGCTCTAACATTCCAAAGACACGGCCAATATCAAGTCGCCCGAACGCTACTGGAATGGCTTCATGAGAATGAATCAGACGAAGTGCTGTTACAGCAGATCCAATATGCCCGCATGATCAACGCTGAGTCGATGGGAGACCGCGGAGTTGCAATCCTTATCTATGATAATTACTTTGACCGGCTCCCCTTTGAAGTGCAGGCGAATGCAAACTGGCGTGAATTCATCCCCGATATCTGGGAACGAGTTAAACTTGAGAACCAGTAGGCATGAGTAAACTCAACAACTTCAGTACGATTGATGCAATTCTNCCCCAACTNCGGGAAATATTCGGAGACCGTCTATCACTCGATAAGCACGTGCTACGAGAGCATGGGCATGATGTGTCAAGGCATGACATTCAGGCACCTCAGGCAGTCATCTATCCGCTGAATACAGAGGAAGTCTCTTCCGCAGTCAAGCTCTGCCATGCGCACTATGTTCCTGTGATTCCATTTGGTACGGGAACGGCGGTTGAAGGTGGGGTCGTGGCGATCTACGGTGGGCTGTCCATCGATCTGGCGAATATGAATCAGGTGCTCGCCGTTAATGTGACTGATACTGATGCCACGGTGCAAGCCGGTGTCACTCGCTATCAACTCAATGATGCCTTACAAAATCAGGGCACCGATTTAGTCTTCACGGTCGATCCTGGCGCGAATGCATCGCTTGGTGGTATGGCCGCCACACGAGCCTCAGGCAGTTCGGCCGTAAAATACGGAACCATGCGGGATAACACACTGGCTTTAACCGTCGTGCTTGCCAACGGGGAAATTATTAAGGCTGGCGGAAGGGCTCGAAAGTCATCAGCCGGATACGATCTCGTCCACTTGTTTGTTGGAAGTGAAGGTACACTGGGAGTGATCACAGAAGTCACCGTCAAATTACATCCAACACCTGCTCAGATTTCTTCAGCCATCTGTCCATTTGACTCGATTGAAAATGCCGTTGATGCCGTTATAGAAATTCTTGCTGCGGGGGTCCCTGTCGCCCGAATCGAACTGCTGGATGAAGTCCAAATCGATGCCGTCAATAGATACAGTGGACTGAATAATCAACTTAAGCCCACGATCTTCTTCGAATTTCACGGTTCCCAAGACCACGTAGCCGAGCAAACACGTCAAGCCAAGCAAATCGCGGCAAAATATGGCGGCTTAGAGTTCCAATGGGCCCTTGATCAGCAAGACCGGGATCGGCTATGGCAAGCTCGTTACGATTCCTTTCATGCCGTTATGGCTTTGAGAGAGAATGCCGTGGGCTATGTGACCGACGTTTGTGTACCTATTTCAGAATTGGCAACATGCTTTCTGGAAGCAAAAAAGATTGTTAGAAATGCGACGCTTCCCGCGCCGGTATTTGGTCACGTCGGTGATGGGAATTTTCACGTTGTCTTCCCACTCGATCCGGAGAGTCCCGCTGAACTTGCAGAGGTAACAGGCTATCATCAACAATTAATCGACATGGCCTTGGCCGTCGGAGGTACTTGCACAGGGGAACACGGGATCGGACTAGGTAAACGCAAAGCGCTCGAACAAGAACACGGCAACGCTGTCGCTACCATGCGGCAGATCAAATATGCCCTCGATCCACGTAACATCATGAACCCTGGAAAAGTTGTGTAAAATAGATCCCTTGCACAAGCTTTACCTACTCCAACTTTGGAATAAACACTATGAGACTCCATATCCTTCTTCTTGTTAGCCTTTCCATGATTACAACCTCTGCTTATGGAGATGGCGAAGGTGACAACAACCCTGATAAGGTACGACAGGTTCCACGAGTCGGAGTTCAAATTTCGGAAGACGACCGATCCCGTCTCAATACCGGCTTAGAAGAACTAGCTGGACTGCTGGAGAAATTAAAGAACTCGAAAGCTGACCTGGCGTTAACACTTCTTCCTGATGTTGAGATTTACCATCGCGCTGTAAAAGACAATTTGGAGCATCAGGAGTTCTTTAGCGACAAGGACATTGTTAAAGCCTTTACAGCGCTGACTCATGGGAAAGAACGGGCACAAGAGCTACTCAATGGGAGAGCCCCTTGGTTAAGTCAAACAGGGCTCGTCGTTCGTGGATATCGTAGTGAACTTGATGGCTCTGCTCAGCCTTATGGCTTAGTAATCCCTGAGAACTATCAGGCCAATGGCGAGAAGGCAGTTCGGCTGGATATCTGGTTTCATGGTCGTGGGGAAACCTTGAGTGAAACGAATTTTATTGATAAGCAATCCAAGGTGGTTGGGTATTACTCACCGAACGATACCATCGTTCTTCATCCATATGGCCGCTATAGCAATGCCTTTAAGTTTGCTGGCGAAATCGATGTGCTCGAAGCAATGGAGCATGTGAAATCACAATATCGTATTAATAACGATTTGATTAGTGTCCGGGGCTTTTCGATGGGTGGAGCCGGTTGCTGGCAATTCGCTCATCTTTACGCCGATCGCTGGTTTGCAGCCACACCCGGTGCCGGCTTTTCAGAGACACCTGAATTTCTAAAATCCTTCCAAAAGGAAACCCTGCATCCCTACTGGTGGGAAGAAAAACTTTGGCGTTGGTATGACACCGATGACAATGCCATCAATCTGGCACACGTTCCACTGATCGCCTATAGCGGTGAAGATGATATCCAGAAACAAGCTGCCGATATAATGGAAATCGCACTGGCCAAAGAAGGCATCAGTCTTGTTCATATCATCGGTCCTAAAACCGGTCACCGAATCCATCCCGATTCACAGGCTATTATTGAAGAAAAAATGTACAGCCTAGCTCGCATAGGCAACGACAAACTACCACACATTGTTAACAAAATTACACATTCTCTTAAATACAATCGTCAGTACTGGCTAACCATTACCGGCCTGAAAGAACACTGGGAACCGGCTCGTGTGAAAGCTGAAATCAAAGGCAACCGCGTTGTGATCGTAGCCTCGGATGTGACAGGGTTGAAATTTGATATGGCGGCGGGGCTGGCGCCTTTTGATATGACTGAGGACATCTCGATCGAAATCAACAACCAAGTACTAACAGCTTCCAAAACCAAATCTGATCGAAGTTGGTCCTATGAAGTCCATTGGGATGACGGCAATTGGGTAGCAGGCCCCAAACCTCAAAATGGATTACAAAAAAAACACGGCTTGCAAGGCCCCATCGACGACGCGTTCCTCAGCAGCTTTCTAATGGTGACGCCTACCGGCGAGCCGATCAATGAAGCGATTGGTAAATGGACTGCTTCGGAACAGACACATGCCATTAAACATTGGCGTCAACATTTTCGAGGACATGCCCGCATAAAAAAGGACATCGCTGTGACCGAAGAAGATATTGAAAATCACAATCTGATCCTTTGGGGAGACTTTTCATCTAATAAAGTCATTACTGATATCCTTGCCCGTTTACCGCTCACCTGGAACAAGCGGGGGGTTTCCATTGGTGAAAAAGTATTTGATGCAAAAAGCCATGCTCCAATCATGATCTACCCAAACCCACTCAATCCCGAAAAATATATCGTGATCAACAGTGGATTCACGTACCGCGAATACGCTTATCTAAATAATGCTCGTCAGGTTCCCATGCTGCCTGACTGGGCAATCGTCGATGTGGTTAATAAGCCCGAACCGAACGACTCTATTTATCGATTCCCTGGCATCCCTAAAGATGCCAACTTTTTTGACGAAAACTGGGGTGTAAAGTAGCGACTAAGATGACTCACATAAAATCGTTGTGCATAACGACCTGTACGGCAATCGTGCTGGCGTTACTGAGTTCCTCCCTCTTTGGTGCTCCAGGTAAACGCTCCGGCGATGAGCAGGGCAAACGTATCTATCTGAAACAATGTGCCCACTGCCATGGCATGCGGGGCGAGGGAGTTGTTGGGGTTAACGAAAATCCGCTTTTTGGTAATAAGAAGCTGCCCGAATTGATTCAGGTGATTGTCGAAACAATGCCTGAAGATAAACCCAATACCTGTAAGGGTGAAAATGCCGTGGCGGTTGGACGTTATATTTTCGAGACGTTTTATACGCCTGAAGCTAGAGCAAGCCAAAAACCTCCCCGAATCGAATTGGCTCGACTCACGAACCGCCAGTACAAACAAACCATTGGTGATATCTTTACTGCCTTTCTTGGTAAACCCGAACTGAATGAAGACCGCGGGATCCACGCGACTTATTACGACACCCGTGGGTTTGGGAAGCAAATCGGACAGGAAGTCGTTGACAGCATCCATTTTGATTTCGACCAAAAACTACCGCATGAAAAGATTACAAAAAAGGAAGAATTCAGTATTCGCTGGCAGGGTGCCGTCATCGCAGAGGAAAGTGGCATTTATGAATTCATTGTTAAAAGTCCAAACAGTATTCGACTTTATATTAATGATAGAGAAACACGACTTGTCGACAAATATGTTGCTACCAAAGATAGTGAAGCTGAGCATTCAGGCACAATCTATCTGCAAGGCGGTCTGCCTTACTTTTTCCGCCTGGAAACTTTCCGTTTCAAAGATCCCACCGCCTCAATGAGTCTTATGTGGGTGCCGCCGGGAGGAACTCGACAGGTCATCCCTAAACGCAATTTCTACCCTCACACCATCGGTACCGGTATTCTCGTGCAAACTCCATTTCCTCCCGACGATAGCGCCAGTGGCTATGAACGGGGAATTGCGGTCAGTGCAGAATGGGATCAAGCAACAACCAACGCGGCTATCGAAGTGGCTCAGCAGGTCCTGCCACTGATGGATCAAATGGCAAGAAGCAAAAGCGGAGATGATGATCATTATGATAAGCTACGAGCGTTTTGTCACTCGTTTGCGGAATATGCGTTTCGACGCCCACTTACAGAGGATCAGAAAGCTATCTACGTTGACAGCTTCTTCGCGGATGATCTCGAATTATCAGATTCGGTCAAACGCGTCATCATCTCTACCTTGAAGTCTCCGTTATTTCTCTACCCGGAACTGAGTCGTAACCCGGAGGATCCAGTAGTTGATAGCTATCTGGTTGCCGGGCGTTTGGCTTTAGCTTTATGGGATTCAGTTCCAGATACCGCTTTGAGAAATGCTGCCGAGCGAGGAGACTTATTGGATCCAATAAAAGTAGAGCAACAAATTAAACGAATGCTAAATAATAGCCGGGCAAAAACTAAGCTCGATTACTTCCTCCTGCACTGGCTGCAGCTAAATGAAAAGGGCGAGTTCTCTAAAGACGACCAACATTACGCTAACTTTACGGACACTATTAAAGCGGACCTTCGACAGTCATTGCGTTTATTCTTCCAGGACGTCGTTTGGAGTGAAAGCTCCGACTATCGCCGGCTCTTCCACTCACCAACGATTCCTATTAATCAAAACCTAGCGCAGTTCTATGGAGTCGAAGCCATTAATGGTGATGAGTTTCAGCCTGGCTCGGTAAGCGAACACGCCGACAGCGGAATTTTGACTCATCCCTATATGCTTTCAATGCTGGCTTATCGCGATAACAGCTCTCCAATTCATCGCGGCGTTTTTATTACGCGGCGACTGTTGGGAAGAACTCTTAAGGAACCGCCTCAAGCAACCGAACTTGGTAAGACTGAATTCGGCGAGGAACTTACAATGCGCGAAAAAGTCACACAGATCACCGAACCTGCCACCTGCGCAGGGTGTCATAACATCATTAACCCTCTAGGTTTCAGTCTCGAGAACTTCGATGCTATTGGCCGATATCGAAATCAGGAAGTTGGTAAAGCCATTAATGCCATTGCCAACTATAATACCGTGGAAGGAGAGAAGGTCGAATTGTCCGGAGCACCCGGACTTGCAGAGTTGATTACCATCAGCCCTCAGGCTCATGGAGCATTTGTCGACCACTTATTCCATCAGGCAGTCAAACAACCAATCAATGCCTATGGCGATTCACTCCGGGAGCAATTAATAGAACAATTTCAGGTATCCGATTTTAATATCCAGCAACTGCTGACGAACATTGTTAAAGAAGCAGTTCTATTTGAACCTGAGCAGGAACAATAAATATGACTATTCATCACCGTCGTAAATTTATTCAGGAGATGGGGTTTTCAGCAGCAAGCCTACCATTACTGATGGGCTTACCAGCTTTTTCTAAGGCGGATGGAAACACAGCAAAGCAGCGAATGATCGTTGTGTTTAGCCCGAACGGAACAATCCCGGATGACTTCTGGCCTGACGACGCAGGTGCTGACTTTAAGCTGCAACGGATTATGGAGTCCCTGCAGCCGTATCAGGATCAGATGCTGATCTTAAAAGGGATCTGTGATCAAATCAAAGGTGATGGGGACAGCCACATGCGTGGCATGAGTTGCTTGCTCACCGGAATCGAATTACTTCCCGGAAATATTCAGGGGGGGAGTCACACACCGGCTGGATGGGCAAGTGGCTTATCGATAGACCAGGAAGTTAAGAACTACCTCCAAAGCAAACCAGAAACTCAAACTCGATTTGGTTCACTGGAATTTGGGGTGGTCGTTCCGGATCGAGCTGATCCCTGGACTCGTATGATCTACTCAGGCTCCAACAAACCCGTCGCTCCAATTGATGACCCCTACGTGATGTTCAACAAGCTGTATGGAAAGCTGGAAGATCGTAAAAGTGTCGAAAGCGTATTGGATCGTGTCCGCAATGACTTACGCCGAGTCCGTACGCTGGTTGGTAAAGAAGATCGTAAATTGCTGGAACAACATGAACAATTCATTCGTGAAATGGAAGCCCGGATCAAACGTGATGCTGAGCACCAGCTCGACATTCCCGCCCCGGCGCAAAAAGCGGGCGTAAAAAATGCAAACGAAAACATGCCTGACTTAAGTCGTATGCAAATCGACATGCTGGTAAACAGCTTACAGAATGACATGGCTCGCATTGCTTCACTACAGTACACACGAAGTGTTGGCCAGGCAAAGATGACCTGGTTAGGTATTAATGAAGGGCATCACGGTTTATCCCATGAACCTGACAGCGATAAAGAAGCTGTCGAGAAGCTGGTGAAAATTAACCAGTGGTATTGCGAAGAGATCGCCTATCTGGCCAAACGGCTGGCAGATACCCCGGAGGCCGATGGCTCTGGATCTATGCTTGATAATACAACAATCGTCTGGACAAATGAGCTTGGCAAAGGTAATTCACATACTCTCAATGACATCCCATTTGTCCTGATCGGTGGTGGATTACGGTTCAGAATGGGCCGGTCATTGCAATATGGTCGAGTCTCTCATAACCGGCTTTTGATGGCATTTGCTCATGCATTTGGGCATCGTGTGGTGTCGTTTGGCAACAAAGATTACTGTGCCGACGGGCCACTTCACGACCTGACTTAAGCGTGTTAATATAAAAAATCGTAGGGCGGTTAGCTCAGTTGGTTAGAGCGCCACGTTGACATCGTGGAGGTCGTTGGTTCGAATCCAATATCGCCCACTACCACCCTTGGTGGTTACCCCTTAAAAGGTAGCTACCAAGGGTTTTTCTATTGGTATATCAGTGTTTGCGTGAACTTCGTTGATCGTCATTGATCCTTGTTGACCGTTACTATGCGTCATTGAGGCGTCCTTTTCGACGTCCTTTTATTTTTGATGGCGTCCTTTTTACTCAATCGGCCAGAACTAAAGAGCGATTCTTATTACCGCCAGCGAAGTCTCACTGCTGACTTTAACAAGTCAAAACTATCGCCGCCCTGACATTAGGATTGCTAATATCAGGGCGGCTGTGTTACAAAGAAACCTAGGCTCGGGTTTAATTCTTATTAAAGGAACTATGATGAACGAATCTACAAGTAACCCGGGCGACTCTGAAATGAATGACGCATCCAGCCCTTATCAGCCTCCTACAGGCGAAAGTACGGCTACACAACCTGCCAGTACTGGGCGACCACTCGCTTCGGCTGGTCGACGCTTTGGTGCATTCCTTCTTGACGGTGTAGTCATTGGTATCGGCGGCATGATCCTCGGTATGTTATTAGGCGGGACAATTTTGGGAATGATTGGTATGGGTGCAGTAGCAGATGCCGGAGCCGCTCCCGAAGAAGCGGCTGCAGCTGCCGCGGTTGGTGGGTTTATAGGTGGTTTGGTGGGTACAATTATTGGCCCGTACATTGCTACCTTTATTATGATGATTCTTGAATGTTGTACGGGGATTACGCCAGGTAAGTTAATGCTGGGAATGAAAGTTAGCAAAGCGGATGGTTCTGATGCAAATCTTAGCAGTATTGTTACACGTGGACTTCTAAAATATCAATACTCCTGGGTAGTAATCGTTGGAATCTTTACAGGGCTAGACTTCTTGGTAACTATTTCTGGAATTTTATCAGTCGTAATGTTTTTTGGGATCTTTCTTATCTTTGGTGAGGGAAGGCAAACATTATGGGATAAGATGGCCAAAACATCAGTGGCAATGAAAGATTAATCCCCCCAATTGTGTACAAACAGACTAAGGGTCGAGGCTGAGGCAGGTTTTAGTAGATGGTATTTTGATACGTTATTTACTGGGTTGCCGTAGGCCAATATCGCTCACTACCACCCTTGGTGGTTACCCCTTAAAAGGTAGCTACCAAGGGTTTTTCTATTTGGTATATCCGTATTATTTTGGCGTCGACTTCATCCCGAACATTGTAGATTAACGTAGAACAACTAATACTAAGGAAAGTAAGCGTCTTCTTTCCTAGAATACAATCGACCGCAACTCGTTTTTATACCTTAGCCACTCGGAATTGAGCATCTATGAAAAGTATATTACCGCTAACGTTATTGTGTTTAAGCCTAATTGGTTCCTATGGTTTTATTTCATTACCAGTGCATGCACACGAGGACGACATCCAAAAGCCCGTTGAGGTCACCCATAAGCAGCGCTATGCGGCAACGGCGATGCCCGATCGAATTTTATTGAGTTGGCAAGATGATCCGGCAACATCGTTTTCGGTGACGTGGCGAACTGATACAACAATTGATATTGGGCTAGGCGAAATCGCAATTGCTACTGACGGTCCTAAGTTTACCTCGAAAAAGAAAGTCGTCGAAGCAATTCGTATGACTTACAACCCTGAGTTTGGTGAAGTACATCATTACACCGCGACGTTTACAGGTCTTAAGCCTGAAACACAATATGTATATCGGGTCGGCGATGGAGTGAATTACAGTGAGTGGATCCAAGTGACCACCGCCTCAGATCAGGCCAAACCATTTAGGTTTGTCTACTTTGGCGATTCTCAGAATAATGTCTGGTCCATGTGGAGCCGCGTCGTTCGGCAATCCTACAAGAATGCGCCTAAGTCAGCATTCTTTTTGCATGCAGGGGATTTAGTCAATAAAACCAACTCGGATGGGGAATGGGGCGAATGGTTTCAGGCGGGAGGATTTATCCATAGCAATACACCCGTGGTTGCCTGCCCAGGTAATCACGAATATTCCTCAAACAAACTATCCAATCATTGGCGGCCAACGTTCGCTTTTCCGGAAAATGGGCCAAAAGCATTACTAGAAACAGTTTATTACATTGATTATCAAGGAATGCGCCTTGTTGTGCTTAATAGTAATGAGCAAGTCGAGGAGCAGGCCCAGTGGTTGGAATCGGTACTAAAAAACAATCCGCAAAAGTGGGCCGTCGTATGTCATCATCATCCAATTTATTCGTCTTCGGAAGGGCGCGACAATCCTGCGTTACGAAATACGTGGCAACCCATTTATGACAAGTACAAAGTTGACTTAGTATTACAGGGACATGATCACACCTATGCCAGGTCGGGCTTAATGACCTGGCAAAATGTCCCTCAAGGGGTCACCAATAGAACAGATATCGGTACAGTCTATGTCGTGAGCGTGAGCGGCCCAAAAATGTACGATCTTGGCAGAAGACCTTTTATGAAACGTGGGGCTGAAGATACTCAGTTGTTTCAGGTGATCGAGGTACACGATGACGAAATTCGTTATGAAGCACGGACTGCTCGCGGTATGTTATATGACGCCTTTACGCTGAAAAAACAAGCTGCGGACAAAGCCAACCTCTTGATTGAACAGGTTCCGGACACACCAGAGCGTTTACGAACGCTTAAATAAAGACCGACGAAGAATCTAACCGCATCTTTACGCCGCTTAGTCATCCCTCGGTAGAAACTAAGGGTTTTTCTATTGGTAGTCGAGTATTTGCGTTATCAGCGCTGCTGGAACTATTATTTCAGTGACTTCGCTTAGGATGAACATTTAGTTCCGAGTTTTCAATCACGAAAGACTCCTCGAAAATATTGATCGTCGCAAGATAGTGATGAACAGCACCAAGAAGTGTCACGAGAAACTCTCGTCGAGCTTCTTGGTTGAAAATACCCTGCTGTGCATTACTGAACAACGCGTACAAGAGCGCGTTTAGGCTTTCACGATCAGCCATCCGTGAAACTTCCACAAATTGCTCAAACACCTGTTGGACTTCCCGCTGGGATTTTTGTCGCGTCGGAAGGGTTATCGTAAATTTTCCGCAACGCTCATTCATCAGATCAAAAGTGATGTAGACATCATCAACTTCCGGATTCTCAATTGAAATACAAATCTGCCCTCCAGCCCGACAATCCTGACCTCTGGCTAATTTGGAGCAATTGTGTAAGTCAAGAAGTATTACAGATGCTTTCTCACCCTTTAGAGTAGCCGTTATATAATCCGAGTAACAATTTTCAGAGGAATTTTTGAGCACAGGTATACTTGGAGCCGAATGCACTTCGCCACTCACGCGAAATAACCCTCGCTGTTCCAAAACCTGATTAACGGTAGCCTGAGCTATTTGAGGTATTTGCGACCTGTAATCTTTTATTAAACGAGTTCGCTGATGCTCCTGAAGAAACTGATAGATCGAAACACCGGTGGCAGTGATCAGGCAAATTAGAAAGACGCTGACTAATTTGAATAATCTCGTTGACATGAAAATACCTCTCTAAGCTGAGGAACACGGCAATTCCTTTAACCCCTAAAAAACGTCAGATTAAAACCCAAATAGTGTGTGCAAAGCTTATTTTCTCGTGCTCTTCGGCCAAACTAACGAACATGGTTTGAGTTTCAGCTAAAGGCCACAGCTACTTACCCCGTGGGCAGAGAAATCATGGACAACTTTTAATGAAGAAAACGTCTTTTTGTTCGTCTACGACTTTTTAATTGCCCAGCCTAGAGAATCGTATCTAAAAGTCATCTTCTGACAATCCTTAAATACCGAAGTATTTTCTCGGCAAAGAATTTCCGAAAGTGCTCAGCAGGGGAGAAATCTGAGCCGGTTTAAATATTGTTGCATCTCAGAAGCCTGCTAAGTGATCATCGCATCAATAAATACAAGAGGCCGTAACTTTTAAATGAAAAAAAGGATGAGCAGAAGACGGTCATAAACAGAGTATCAACGTTACCGACAATCTATTACGCCGATAGATTGCTTTGCTGTTCTTTCGTGGTTGCAACGCCGGTCTTACTTCAAATGCTTCGTGAAAAATTCAAGGAAGACCTGATTTGATTCCGGTGAAATAAATTCAGAGCCACCATGTTTAGCCCCTTCCAGAGCGACAAACGTCGAAGGTACTCCTGCTTTTAGTAGTGCCTTATGCAATATCTCGCTTTGACGAATTGGTACACCTGTATCGGCCGTCCCATGCATGATAAGAAACGGCGAGTCATCCCCGGATACATTATCCAATGCACTCGCATCTTTCGCTAACTTAGGTACATCTTTCACGGTGGCTCCCAGCAACTTCGCACCATTGCTATTAGCAACATCTGCTTCCGTACGACCGTTACCAATATTATTAGGCGGCATAGATAGCAACTCTGATGGTCCAAACCAATCAGCCGTCGCCTGCACACGACTCGAAACGCGTTCTTTGCCCGGGTACGGGCGGGTACCAACCAGGGCAGCAAGATGAGCCCCTGCCGACGTCCCCCAGCAACCGACTCGCCTACCATTGAAGCCATATTTCTTTGCATTCTTTCGAACCCATCGCACAGCTGCATAACAATCATTAATCTGATCAGGCCACTGGCCGACATCGGTAAGTCGATAACTAATACTTGCTATCGCAAAACCATGAGGGACCATCCAGGCCCCACGTTTTCCCGACTCCTTACTCCCATTCTTCCAGCCACCACCATGTATGAAAACTATCACTGGTACATTGCCTCTAACCTTCTCAGGCAGATACAAATCCAGCTTTAATGAAATATCATTGTGATTTGCATACTCAATATCTTTGAGCACCCGTACACCTTCAGGTAAACCTTGTTTTTTCTTCTCTCGGTTTTGCGCGGAAAGATTTGTCGCGCAAAGAATCGTTAGCACAATTAGGGAAAGTACATTTAGGGCGTTATTCATAGGAGTTAGTATTCTCTTGATGACTATCTTAATTTACACATTAGCTTTATTATAACGCCCGTCTCTTTTAGCCGTTAAACGCTAGAATAAGAACTAGTATTCACTTCTCAGTTCCAACGTGCTCTTCTACTTATGACTAAAGCCCGCCGACCCGGCATTTTAACCATCCTACTACTAACTGTTGCCATCGTCATTTTAGGTTTTAGGCTATTAAGCTCTGACCACGCGTCAACTAGTTCCAGAGAAGCCGATTTCTGGTTGATCTACCATGCAGACGCCGATCGGGAGCAACGGACCAAGGCTGTAATACGTCTACTGGAATCTGAAAATGATGTCTGGATAGGTGCCAATCTTACGGGTGTTACGCTTTCCGGACTTGATCTGCAATCTGCAAACCTACAGGATGCAACACTCAATGAATCGCTTCTCGTCGGAACCAATCTCAGTGGAGGCTCACTCTATCGCACAGATCTGGATGCCGCTGATCTTCAAAATGCCGACTTCATAGGCGCTGACTTAAGAGAGATATCACTTCTCCGAAGTAATCTGGATGGGGCCAATTTTGAGCTAACAAACCTCAGTAAAGCCAGTCTTGAACAGGTCACAGCGCGGAAAGCGAATTTTTCTGGTGCCGATCTCTCTGAGAGCCATTGCCTAATGGCTAACTTTACCGATGCCATCCTATTAGATGCCGAATTCGATTTTGCAAATCTTGAGGCCGTGGTCTTCCATCGCTCAGACTTAACCAATGTAAACTTTGAGGGGGCTTTACTGCTCGACACTGACTTCCAGGACTCAAATTGGTGGCGTGCCGTTGGGATCAATCAGGAGTTGCTCGCTGACTTTCAAGAGCGATTTGCTCCGTCGGAAAATGCCACCCAAGCCTTCCGGGATGATTTCGACTCATGGTTACAAGACGAATAATCACTTCGGCAACTCACCCGACACCAGTTCTTCAATCGTCAGCTTCATAAACATGATGTGACTACGACTGCCTTCAAACACGATGCCAACGTGTTTATCATCGATCTGTACTAAACTGGGATAGCCAAAGCCGGCATAGTTATCCAAGAGATAGTGATGTGACTCCGGCCAACTCATTCCATCATCAAAACTCACTTTAATCGTGTGTTTTTCGCGGCGTTCAACTGAATTTGGATTAGCAAACAATAATGCCGTCTTTGCTTCTCCGTCCTGGGTATAGCGAATGCGGATTGTGCTTCCATTACAAATGGGTTCGATCAGTCCTTGATGATTCGTTGGGTGTTCAGCCCAGGTAGCTCCGAGATCTGAAGTCACCATAACGGAACGTCGCATATATCGGGCTTCTCCGCTAGACCGCATGTTCAACATGATCCGGCCATCCGTTAGTTCAACTGCCTGACATTCACTAGTGACCATTCCTGTCGGATTTCCAACCTGCCAACTACGACCTCGATTCTTGCTCGACATGATTGTTGAAAACGGAACTCCTTCGGCATTACGACCCTGAACCGGCATTACCAAAATCCCATTTCTCAGAGTAATTCCATTTTGCGGAGCAGGGGCAAACAACACCCACTCTTCCTTTTTCAAATCACGAGTAACATTTTTCAGCTCGGACCAGGTCTCACCATTATCCTTCGAAACTGACAACAACATCTGAGCTGCTTTCCCAATTTCATACCCGGCTTCACTACCATCACCACTCCATTGATGCTTGCCTGGCTTTCCATGCATCCAAACAGCCCACACGAAAATCTTGCCTGTCTTGGGATCTACAATCACCCCGGGATCACTGATCCCATTTTGATCTTCAGGTAAACCTCCCCATTGCCCGCGATCCATGATAGGCCGGGGCTTGGACCACGTCTGACCACCATCAATACTTTTGCTCATTCCGACATCAATATCTTCCTGTAAGTCTTTCGTCCGATTATGCCGCATATCAAAGAATGCTAGTAGTGACCCATCGCGAGCTCGAGTAAGTGCGGGAATGCGATAGGTATGAGTACCACCCTGACCTTGCTGACAGAGTGAATAGCCAATTCTCATCCGACGGCCGGGCATATTGTCCTGAGGTACAAAGATACCTTCAGTCGTTTTGATCTGACTACATTCAACATCGATATAATGCAACAAACTGGCGGTCGGCTTTAAACGACAGGACAACCAAAACCAATTATCTCCTGTATTTAACGGGATATTACATTGAACATCCAGACGCTCGGCTGGGGTATTCACCGTAGCGATTGGCAATTTGGTTTCCAATTGGCCTTCAGGCCCACTTACGAAAAGCGTGAGACTGGCAATATCCTGGATATCCGTTGTACCTTTCAAATCGAAACGTAAAGATCGTATTTCAATACCTTTCTTTGGTACCGTCACCTTCAATTCCACAATATTATTGGTTTTCCGACCAATCAAAACGGGATACGAACGTTGAAGCTGAATTACCTGCGTCCCCGAACCTGCATTTAACATGGCCGGTAAGAAAAGAATAATACTGGTAACAAACAAAGAAAATCTATTTTTAAACATCGCCCAGCCCCTACACAATTAAGACAACGCTTTATTTTAACTCGTTTGGAGCGAATCTTCATCTGAGAATCGATCGCGAATGAAATAAGCGATAGAGCAGGGCACTCCATAGAACCGGCATGAGAGCCCGGCTAAATATTAATTGATTTGTCCGGCATCACTTACTTGGCAACGTAGCCATTTTCGTTGAACCACTCCCAGGCATCCTCAACTGTTTGTCTCGGATCGGTAATCGTATAATCCAATTCTTCAATGGCTCGGGAACAATCGTAGTAATGAAATAACGATCCCATTTTGATCGCTGCTGAATTAATATCGGATTCACGGCGTGAGAGTTTAGAGATGATATCACCAATACATCCCGCAATTGTCGTAATGACTCTACCCATCTTGCGTTTCGGAGGTTTATTTCCTGCAACGTCTGCAAACAAACTCCAGGCATCCAAATAAGACATTCTCGTGCCACCCAAAATATAATTTCGACCGGCAACTCCTTTTTCAAGTGCCGCAACGATACCTGAAGCCACATCCTCAATATGACAAATCGTCATGCCTCCACTTGGCGCGATGGGAGGATTCTTTTCAGCCACTTCGAGCAACATTCTACCTGAAGACGGCTTCCAATCATTCGGCCCCAACATAAAACCAGGATTCACAATGACCGCGTCCAATCCATCATCGATAAAATTCCTGAGTTCCTGTTCAGCTTCTGATTTGCTGACAACATAAGAACATGGGATCTTCCCAATACGAGGGCTATCTTCATCCGCTGGATGTTCTTCGCTTCCAATACCAAGCGCATCCACACTGGAGACATAAACCATCCGAATGTCATTCGATAGTGCTGCTTTAGCAAGATTCATCGTACCGCCAACATTAACTTCACGTTGGCGATCTAATTGTGACCAACCGATATGAACCATCGCCGCCGAATGAATAACGGCATCGACTCCTTCACAGGCAAAGACAATACTCTCAAAATCACAGATATCGCCTTCGATCAATTCAACATCGAGGCAATCAAAACATGGCTGTGGATTAGCATCCCGAACTAAAACACGTACTTCATGGCCGTGATCTAACAGCATTCTTACTACGTTATTACCGACAAAGCCGGTACCGCCTGTAACTAAAACTTGCATTCAAAATCCTTAAATTAGATACCGCCCGGCTCGAGCTAGCGGTGTGGATTACGAGTTACTCAATCTAACAGTGATTTCAGCTATCGTCTGTAAGCAATCTAGCAGAATTTTTAAGAATTAATACAAAGCGGCAAACTGGGAAACCTGTAAGGGTCGATGATATCTATTTTAAAGGAGTATCTAGTGGTCATCGAATCAATCGAGCAGATACCAGATACGAATCCAGAGCGTTATAATCAAGCGATAATGCTAATCTTCTATTACTAGAATTCCAGGTCCAAGTACGATGCTCAAACAACTGCCTACGGCACTATCACTCATTTTTTTGCTATTCGTGCCACATCTACAGGCGCAGAGCAGCAAAGAGTTGCCTAACATCATCTACATCATGGTAGATGACATGGGTTATGGAGATCTTAGTTGCTATGGACAAACGACTCTTAAGACACCGCACATCGACCAGATTGCCAAAGAAGGTATGCGTTTCACGGATCATTACTCAGGGCATACAGTCTGCCGTCCCTCAAGACTAGTTTTACTGACCGGCAAACACAGTGGTAATACTCCCATTCACGGGAACGCTCCCTACACGCTACCTAAGAATGCTGAAACTGTCACGACACTGCTGAAAGATGCTGGTTATACCACCGGCGGCGTCGGCAAATGGGCATTGGGATTNCCTAAGACAGAAGGTGTTCCATCAAAACAAGGTTTTGACTATTGGTTTGGTTATTTGAATCAAAGCCGCGCTCATAACTTNTATCCGGAATACTTATGGGAAAACGAAGAACANTANATTTTGTCGGGAAATNTAGAGGGCCCACAGAAAAATGTATCCACTCAACGTGAGACATATTCNCATGACGTCATGCACACCAAAGCTCTCAACTTCATCCGACAACACTCTCGCAAACCTTTCTTCTTACAGGCTCATTACACTATCCCGCACACCAACAACGAAGGTGGAAGAGCAACAGGCAATGGTCAGGAAGTTCCGGACCACGGTGAGTTTGCCACGAAAGACTGGCCAGAACCAGAAAAGGGCTTCGCTGCGATGATCACGCGACTAGATAGTGACATCGGCGAAATGATGTCTCTGCTAAAAACACTCGGCATTGACAAGAACACTCTGGTTATCTTTACCTCCGACAATGGTCCGCATCAGGAGGGCGGGCACAAGATGGAATTTTTTAATTCCAATGGTGAGTTGCGAGGTTACAAACGAGACCTTTATGACGGTGGTATACGCGTCCCAATGATCGCTCGGTGGCCTGATAAAATCAAAGCCGATTCGACCTCGGATCATCCATCCGCATTTTGGGACTTTCTTCCAACCGCATGTGAATTAGCCGGAATCAGTGCCTCTGAAGACACTGATGGTATCTCCTACCTACCCACCTTACTTGGGAAATCTCAACCAACACATGACTATCTATTTTGGCGTGCCGGGAGCAAATTTGCTGTGCGTCAGGGAAACTGGAAGGCCGTCCGAGTGGACGACAAAACAAAGACTGAGCTCTATGACTTGTCTGAAGATGTTGGTGAACAAACCAACCTTGCAGAGAAACATCCAGAATTGGTCTCTAAATTTGAAGCCATTATGACAAAACATCGTCAATAATTGACTATGAGCCAGCCCCAGCGACCACGCTACTGCGAGCCGACATTGTGAAATCTGCTACTTTTCAGTCCGGGTATATCTTGAACCGCCGCGGAGACGCGATCTGGTTTCTCGGGCTTCCGTATATTGCAGTTCTGTTCGCTATTAGCTGCCAGATGTGGCTACCCGCTGTAGCGCTGGCTTCGATCAGTCTGTGGATTACCATTCCTCACCACTTTGCGACCTGGCTACGTACCTATGGTTTTAAGGAGGATCTTTCTCGGTGGAGCCAACGATTGATTGTCGGTCCAATGATCATTTTCTCGCTGACGATTCTGGGTGCCATCTATGTACCTCTCACCTTTTTCATGGTGAATGTACTGTGGGATCATCAGCACAGCATCATGCAACAGCATGGGTTTAGTCGGATTTATGACTTTAAGTCTGGCACAGGCTCCCGCCGCAGCGGCAAAATTGATCTCGGATTTCACTGGATCTTCTTTGGGAACATGTTGATCACCTCGCCGTTGTTCAGCACCATCTGGCTAGCCCAGTTCGCCGCCATGGGCTTATTACCTGAAGCGGGTACCGTCCATGCAATTCAAACATGCAGCTGGACGCTCACTGCCTGTTACGGCATCTTTTACCTCTGGCAATTAGTTGACGGTGCGCGCCGAGGAAATAAAATCAATCCGGTCAAATACCTTTTTATCGGCTCAAGTTACTTCCTGTGGTACTTCTGTGCCTGGCACGCTTCCTCCGTTTTAGTTTGGGGTATCGCTCACCGAATCATGCACGGACTGCAATACATCATCATTGTGTATTGGTATTTACGTCGAAAAGCGGAATCTGACAAAAGCGACAATATTCCAATTGAAGGCCTCGGCTTCAAGATGGTCCGCTACATGGTAGGCTCCAAACGCATTTGGGTCTTTATAGCAGTCAGCCTAGTTTATGCGGCTTTATTCCAGATCGTCCTCATGGAACCACTGGAAGTTTTCGGATTTGGTGTTTTCAGAATCTCTGAAGTTGATCGCACGATCGAATCACTCAAGGCTGTTGGCATGACCGATGCTATGTGGCAGGGGCTTTATGCGGAAATCCTGGTGGCAGGGTTTGGGATGACACACTTCTACTTCGATTCGTTCATCTGGAAGGTGCGCGACAAAAAAGTGCAGAAGGGGCTATAGATCATCGAATTACTCCAGAAATACCGAATCCTGTGTATCATCACCCTCGCCTTTGCCGGGGGTGCGTACTACGAATTGAATTACGTTGAACCAACATCCAATTTCGTACCCGTCATGGCTCAACCAAATCCAGCGGCCGAGTTGTTAATAGAACTTTATCCTCAACGTCCTGGCTCCATATGCCTCGAAGCCGATCGAGCCGTGTACCTTCGTTATGACTTGGAGGCCGCGAAAGAGAATCTGGAGATGGCGATAAGCCAAAACTATAAAGACGATGCCAGTTACTTCTACAACTATGCTTCTGTTCTGATGTTGCTCAATGCTCCTAAAAACGAAATTGAAGAAGCCGTTCGTCAATGGAGGGTGCACGGAATTCCGGTTCAAAATGAATTGGATCCACGGGTAATCTATAAGAATGTAACCTTCCCATTGCCTTTAGAAGAGGGCGCGACTCGCCTAATGACCAAATCGCTTGATGGTCGTCGCGTAGCAATCGCACCGGAAATGCCCGCTACATCCACCACGATGTTCGCCGAAATTCAAGACTTGCTAGAACCGAACCCAAACTATAAAACAACGAACATTCGAGCACCCACACGGTTTACCGCATTAAGTTTGGCGCATGATGGTTCCCATATTATCTCTGCCAATGAAGGTGGGGTCATGACCATCATTAATCTCGAGACGCAGGAATTCCTTCACCGTATTATCAATACTTCCGGAGACATCTTTTGTGCTGCGGTGATCCCAAGTCGAAATATTGCGATCACCGGAGATCGATCCGGTTTGGTGAAAATATGGAATCTTACTGATGGTAACCTGCTCCACACGGAGCCGGCAGCAAATCGATCTGTTTCAGCCATCGCCGTGTCGCCCAACGAGTCATTTTTGGCCACCGGTGATTGGGATGGCAATGTCACTGTTTGGGAATTCAATGAAACTAACGGGATTAAGAAACGAGTCGTTCATAAAGATGCACACCAAGGCGTAATTACGAGACTTGTTTTTGGGCCGGACAATACGACACTGGCCAGTGCCAGCCGCGATCATACTGCTCGATTCTTTAATCTCGATGGTACTCTGAGTGGCACAACAATCGTGAAACATCGAGCTCCAATCTATGGCTTGGACATTTCCCCTTCGGGAAGACAATTTGTAACCGCGGGCGAAGATCAGGTTGTTGCGGTTTGGTCGGCCACCGATGGCAGCCCCATTCAAAAAAACGTTAAACCTCTGCCTGTCTATTCCGCATTGTTCACGACAAAGTCGAATGAACTGATGATCGTGAACGAACAACAAACGCTGTCGTATGAGATAATTTCCTCTCCATAAAGAACGTCGGGAGGAGTGTCGCTCGGACCGGACTCACATGCCTGGCGATGAATCTTGAGCGGCCCTTGCGGGCGTCTCGATAAACTGCTCGAAGAGCGGTTTCAGAACAGGCTTTATAAGGACTTGGGAACCCAACAAACTCAGGTGATTATCATCCGTGTAGTACGTTCCATCTGCTTGCCCAATGAGTGAATGGCCGTCTCGGAAACAAGAAGTGGTCAGGTCAAGCACCGTTAGTCCTGATGATGAGCTCTGATGAAAGGCGTTGTAAACCCGTGCTTGGTTTTCCTGATATTGTTCAAGACTAACCCCGTAGGGAACCGAACTGTTTGTACGATCTGCCGTTAAGATCGCGCGACTAATATCGATCTCTTGCTCTGGAACCTGTGGAAGAATCCAAACATGAATGCCCTCCGATGCAAGGCGTTGTAACGTGACACGCACAGCATCATCAAATTCCGCATGCGAATAACGTTGTAGACGTCCAGCCTGCCGATTGATATATCCACTCCAGCGAGCTACAAAGATCACATTCTTGATTTGCTTCTGCTTGATAAACTCATAAACGGCTTCATTCCAGACCTGCTGGTCTGAACGACCATACGAACCTTCTTTGAGTAAAGGGATGGTGGCATTACGGCAAGCAATGTATCCCGTTACACCGACTTCCTTCGCAAGATCCTGGACCAGTTCCGAGATTGCCGCCGCATGTGAATCTCCCCAAACAACAAACCGAGTTGTACCATCATCCGCTCCAACCATCGGGAGCCCACGTTGTTGTATTGCCTCTGCTGATGAACGTTGAAATCTATTGGAGACTGACGCATGAACCACATCATACAACTTTGGATCAAATCGTTCCGGAATCCCATGCATTCGGATGATCAAGAGTGAACTAATAACAAAGAAGGTTCCTAACGCCAGCACGCCTAAAAGAAATTTCTTATCACTGAAACACCACGCACGTTTTCGAAACGGTTGCTCAATNTATTTCCANGATAGATAAGCCGGAACGAAGCAAAGTATCACCAAAAGCAACGANGAGGAAAGNGACGGTTCGAATCGAAAAGCAAGTTTTGTAAAAACAATGATGGGCCAGTGCCAGAGATATAACGAATATGATATCAAACCGATGCCGACAAGCCATTGCAGGGACAGCCATCGTCTCACAAAGTTGTCGTGCTGCGTTCCGTAAATCAAACCAACCGTTGCGANGCAGGGCAGTAAGGCGTTTGCTCCGGGAAAAAGCGTCGTTTCGTCATAGCACGTAACACAGTAACNCAGTGCAATCAAAGAAGCGGATGAGATCACCANCTGGAACAAGCCCTGCTTCAATGAGGNCTTTTTAGATGTGGGCGGCAGGAATGCCAAACCACATCCAAGCAGTAGCTCCCACGCGCGTGAAGGTAACAAATAAAAAGCCAGNGCCTGATTTTGTTCAACACGCCAAAGACTAAAGAGGAATGACAATACCATTAGTCCAACGACCGTTGAAAGCACTACACGCTTCCCTCGCTTAAAACACAGCAACAGTAACAAAGGCAAGACTAGATAGAAATGCTCTTCCACTGCTAAGGACCAGGTATGTAGCAATGGATTNAAAGCCGCAATCGGATCGAAATAATCAATNCGAAAAGCGAAGTGNAAGTTAGCAAATAGGACGATCTGGGCTAGCTGAGCTTTTGCCAAACTTACTAATTCACCGGGGAGTAATACGATCAGGCCAAGCAACAGGGTCGCTGAAAGCATCATAAAGTTTGCCGGTGCNAGTCGTCTCAGACGTTTTATCCAGAACGCCTTCAAGCTAAACGTCCCAGCTTCAAGATCNGCCATGATAATGGACGTGATTAGAAAGCCCGAAATGACAAAGAAGATGTCAACACCGACAAAGCCTCCCGATAAACCAATATCCAGATGGAATAGGATTACCGCCAGAACGGCAACTGCTCTCAGGCCATCTATTTCCGGGCGATATTGAATTCTAGCCAAGGATCGATCTTCCTGTTCAGTTGTACGATGGGACACATCACATTAACGGGTGCCGTGCCGCACATTCATCGCTCAAAAGGTATAACCAAGTAATTCGATCTCCTTGCTAAACACGTTTGCCACCAATTGTGTGCCATATGGAGAATACTGAGTCTTATAACTTTCTCTGTTTTTGCGAGTACCTACTCCTTGAGATTGTCGCCAATTAATTTGAAAGCCTAGTTTTGCTGAAAGTTCTTCGACCCCGTCCTGAAATTGTTCGTAGTGGAAGATTTTGTCGACAATGATATTTCCTTCNGTATCTGTATACTTCGCGTAGGTGACTGGAAACCTTGTATAAGCTCCCGGCAATTTACTTTTTAGTTCTCGATATTTCAACCAGGCATCGAAGGTCCAGGGATACCCACTCATCGCACGCCAAAGACGCTCCATCATCGGTATTTGTTCCGTTTTTCCGCCTCTTCCGTGAGAGTACCCTTTGTAAGCCCAGTAGTTAGATAAGACTTTGTCCCAGGGATTTCTATCTACGGTGAATACATAACATTGGTCAAAGAAATCTGTTCCCAGTCGGTCTCTGATACTTAACGCTGACTCATGACGNTGCCAGCCCCGATGGTTTTGTCCCGGAAGATCTCCAATGGGGGTAATAATATCATCTGCGCCACAATGGGGCATTAAGCTTTCGCTGAGGCTGCGTCCACCGGTTCTGCCGAGGTGCACAAATATAAATTTATGTTTGTAAGAGACTATCACGATTGTGAATCCTTATTTCACGAAATCCGAATACNGGAACGTGTTAGGCTATCAGTGTCCTNTGGGAATCATCGAATGAATACTTAAAAAGATCGATATCCCTCTCCCAATGCCGGGCGACCAGTTCTCGAGTTTCCAGATCGTAATACTCTTGATAGTGACCTCGTGCTGATTTGTTCTGGTGTTCCAGTCGGACACCTGCCAGGCCAACCGATGTACAGATTTTCAGGAAGTCTTCCGTCAAATTTTCAAATTGGCCCACAAAGTCGACCAACATGTTGTCGTGCTGATCACAAATAAACTTACTTTGAGATACCTTANCCCGATCAATTTCGTAGTGCAGGTAGCTCTTAAAGCTCTTCAGTTGATTGACATGTCTGCTACGATGGTGATTTTTCCTTGACTTAATGTAATGGTAATAAGAGACCATCAGGTCCCACGGATTCCTTACAAACGCAAACTTGAAGTATGAATTCAACATCGCTTTAGAATAAATCTGCTCCGCCTGTTTAAAGGTCGTGTGTTTTCTGGGATTTCGAACTTTGAGCGGCCCATACCAGTTCACATTGATACCGATACCTCTAAGCATTCGGTTGTACCAATGCTGCTCTGGATGTTCGCAATAGGGTGCTAGTGCAGACGTGATACTAGATCCGGCCGTTTTGGGGATATGTATGAATAGAAACTTGTGAGAATGAGATAGCAACATTGGGGTAAAGTAAGTTAGATTTACTAATCGTCGCAACACCGATTTGATCACAAATATGCTTCATTTAGCTTCTNAGAAGGATCTGATGATCATCATTTGTTTCAAAAAGAAAGTTAACAATGTCCTCGAATCCGGCTCAGGTTGTCGTAACGGATTTNCACCGTCGAATTACCGGTGTTAGTGCCACCATCCGCAACCTTGTCCACCATCAACGTAAAGAGTTCCGTCTTAACATTTGGTCTAAGTTGCCCGTTGATGGTTTTGAGTCCTTCACCGTTTCCAAATTGTATAAATTGCTCAAGCAACGTCCTTCAGACAAACCATTCCACATTTGCCACGTCCGGCGCAATAACGAAATGCAATGGGCGTTATTTTTCAAACATGTACTTCGCTGTCCCATCCGAATCGTTTTTACTTCTGCCGCCATTCGACATCACTCTGCCTGGCCTCGGTGGTTGATCAGCAAAATGGATAGGGTAATAGCAACAAGTGAAAAAGCGGCCTCTTTTCTCGATAATGTATCAGCAGTTGTTCATCACGGCGTAGATATCCAAAAGTTCAGGCCTACTGTTTCACGTGAAGATGCTGTACANCGTCTCGGATTCCCGTTTAAATACGCGATTGGTCAGTTTGGTCGGNTCCGCCCGGAAAAAGGAGTCGACTATTTTGTCCAAGCCATGATTGAGCTCTTACCGCAATATCCAGATTTTGGAGCAGTTCTAGTTGGAAAAGTCACAGCCGGCTTTGAAAGATTCAGCAATGATCTACGGGCCAGAGTCAAAGCTGCAGGACTTGAGAACAGAATCATTTGGTATGGCGAGGTACCTTTTGAGCAGGTCCCGGAGGTTTATAACGCCATGAGTTTTGTCGTCGCTCCATCTCGATATGAGGGGTTCGGTCTGACTCCGCTTGAGGCCATGGCAAGTGGGGCTCCCGTGATAGCCGCAGATACCGGTGCGTATGCCGCGATGATCGAACCTGGAACCAATGGATATATTTTTCCCGTTCATGCCACTAACAAGTTCAAAGAATACCTCCAACGGCTAATGGATGATCCAGAATCAATCCCAACCATGTCNGATGATTGTCAGCGTCGAGTTAGAGAACAGTTTTCAATCGAAGGAGAAGTGCGGGGTATTGCGGAAGTTTATCATCGCCTGTGGGATGCTGAAAGCTAGAAGCAGACGGTAATNTTAGACGAAGTTTTTCANGAACATGCCTGAGCAAGTGGTACACTATCCGAGGACAGTAAGCGTACAATTTAGCTGCTTCCAGAACATGCCAATAGCAAGTTGTAGAACGGTTCTTTCATGACATTCTCCCTCCANGTAACCAAGCGAATGCGACTCCTTTATTGGGCGTTATTAGTAGTATTCNCCATGCATTCTTTGACTGGCGCGGACGAGTTTCCATTGCAACTTCCCCGCCTTAAAGGTCCGGTCAAGGTCTTTCTGGTTCATGGAAGTTTCGCTGGNAATGAAACCTGGCCTTTAATTGTGGAGGATAAAGTAAGCTTCGCTTCTGAACTAAAGAGAGCTGCGGGAAAGAATTCGACCATTCATCACTTCGTGTGGAGTGGACAGAATAATCATCAGGCTCGGCTGGATGCGGCTGAGAACCTTGCTCGCGAAATCAAAGAATTCACCGAGGAAACCGATCGTATAGCAATCATTGGCCATAGTCATGGCGGCAATGTTGCTTTACTAGCAGCTTCCAAACTAACCCGTCAGGTCAATCTGGTGGTATGTTTGTCGACACCACATTTGCATTTGGTGATGGAAAACCCGGACGGGGATGAAGTTCCGTTACCGGTGTACTGCCCACCCGAAAACCAGAAACAGATCAAAGACATCTTGTGTCTCAATCCCGACAATGATCGCGTGCCCGATTTTTGGGCCGAGATCAATGGAGTTAATGACGACTCGGCTATCGATCTAACACGTTCATGGCGACGAGCACAACAATTAATCCTGCCGAAAGTGAGTAGTCCATTCCACGATCTTGCAACTCGGGTGGGGCTTACCGATGAAATTGTAAACCTTGAGAGTCGGGATGAATTGATCGTTGCCAAGCACAACATCAAGTATCGCTCGGATGTGGGTGGCGTTGCTATGAAGCATTCAGTGGTTCATTCCTGCCGCTTTGGATTCATTTTGGGAAAGGTCGTTCGTCATGGAATGACCGATCAATTAGCCGAGTACTTGAGGACAATTTATCAACAGTCACCCGCNGATGATGGAGGGGCGATTGATCCCGAAGTTATTGATCTAGTCCGTAAACGACATTACGAAGATATAGAAGAGCCACAGTCCCAAGTAGCTCTGCAAATTAAGTCTGTGAAAGTGGATGTCTTAAAGGGAGCCGCATTGGCACTCGCTGATGAAGAGTTGCCTGACTTATACTTTGTCATTAGCGACCTTGAGGATAATGAGATCTTTGAGGTTGATGAAGCAGATGACGGACTTACGGCGAATTGGGATATCGATGCATTTGACAAGCTGCTACCGGTGATTGGGACGGGAAAAATACAACTTTGGGACGACGATACATTCAGCGACGATCCGATCGGTGAACCCGTTGTCTTTACATTGACATTCAAACCCAACCAGTTCGAACGCAAAATGGAAATCAAGACCGAACACTATTCGATCACCATCGACTGGGAACGTCTGCACGAGTAAAACCTCTCTCTATCCTTTACTTCTCAAAAAGTGAAGAGGCTGGAATGGTATAGGGGAAAATGGCCTGTCTAGCTTACAATTCTTGCTGGTTTTGTAGGTATTTTGCATGCGTCAGCGAGTCAATTTAGAATCAAATCCCCGNATCCGGGGNGGTGAAAGACTGGAAGACCGGCGGTTGCTGGCTTTCGGGGGCCCCGCATGTAATTTAATCTCTGATCCCATCACTCCCACCGAGGGTGTCGCATTTGACCAATCCTTCACTATTAGTGACGCTGAGCCAGTAAAAAAAAGGCATCTACCACGCATCTCTCTTTTTCAGAATGAACTGGAGCTACCTGATCGCTTCACGATCGAAGCCACTGCTAAATCATCGATCGATCCAATCAAATCAGGTTGCACGCGACTGAGGCAACGCGGACTCAAAACTAACGGTTTGATTATTTTTGACTACCAAAACGATCGNAACTTCAAATTCGCCGGATTTGATGCTCGGCGAAACCTATGGCTTATTGGTGCCAAACTCCGCAATCGCCTCTATGTGCACGAGCGTTTGCGAGAAACTATCAACGCAAATGACTCGTTTGAACTGAAACTCAACGTCGAAGGTACGAAAGTAGCTCTAGTCGCCAACGGATCCTTGAAAGTTTCTCATTCCTATATGGCACTTGATCGAAACAGGGCGATAGGCGTCGGGGCTTTAATCCCCAGNCCTACCGAGTTTAATGACATTGGCGTTACCGAATATTTTCCTTTAACCAAAACCGCCAGCGACAGTTTAAGAACCGTACAAGGTATGACAGAAGTTATTGATGTACTGGCCAACGACCTCATTGCTTATGACGTGGATGCAACTCTCTCGCTACCTGAAACAGAGTTTGACTTTGGCCAAGCTTCCATTGTCAACAACCAACTCCAGTTTCAGTCTCATGAAAACAAATTCGGTGATCAACATATTACTTACAATGTCATAGATCAATTTGGACGCGTCGTACCGGGAGAAGTGACCTTAACAATTAGCTCGCAATTTCCNATTCAATACAAATGGAATGACGATGCCTTTGCCAACCTGAGGCTGCTTCAGGGCACTCATGAACATCTTTCCGCTGGCCCTACAACTCTCCACCGCCTTACGGGACTCGAGTTGCTTGATGTTGGTATCCCTCCGGAGGAATTCGCTATCAGCACTTCGTTGGTGCCTCACCCAGATAACCCGCGAGCCAATGGAGGTGGCTATGTAGTATTCGACTATATCGATTCAAAGAACTACAAATATGCCGGCATCGTTGGTGGTAAAAGAACTGCCCTCATTGCTGAAATTCGTAATGGTCGCTATGTTCCACTCAAATCCAAATTCATTGGTAAACCTGAAAATTATGCGTACAACCTGAAATTATTCATTCATAGAAATCAGGTCCGCTTACTGATTAACGACACTCATTACCTGTCTCGGCAATTTGCTAATGATATTTCAACCGGCAATCTAGGACTGAAAGGGCATCGTCGCGGATCCATTTTCGGAACACTAACGCTCGACAATATCCATCAGCCTTCCGTCAAAATTAACAATTATCATAAAATCCCGGTGCATGAAGATGTTCTACTCAATGATCTCTTCCTACTACCGGAAGGGGCGTCAATAACCAAGGCCTCGGCAACGCATGGCTCCGTACACATCCAAGACGAAGAACTTATCTATCGGTCGGCGCCGCACCATTGGGGACCAACGATCGTTGAATATGAAATACAGTATCAAAATGGTGCCACCGCCCAAAAGACGCTGCCTGTTTCACCCGGTGTGAACTTCCCAGTCTCCGCAAAATTAACTCCGTTTGGATACCTGGAATCTACCGTGGTGATGAATGACTATGGATTCAAAATACAAGGCAAAGAATTTTATCAGGAAAACGAATATCCACTTCCTTTTGGGGGATTTGAAAATATTACGAATTTCAACATGCTCTTTCTTAATGAGACTTTGCCCGAAGAATTCGACATCCTTTTGCAGTCAACCGATCGCAATGAAACAAACTTCACTCACGAACCTGTCATCTTTGATTATCAGGACCAGTTAAATTACAAATTCGTTGGGATGACACGAGTCGCCGGCTCTTCGCGATCTTCCACAGTGATTGAGTCGATCATCAATTCAACCGTGTATCCTGATAGCACTTCTTGGGCTATCGGTGAGGTGGTTAACGGTGAAGAAAGAATTCTAAAGCATGCACGCCGGGGGCTGAATCTTCATAACTCGCTCAATATGCGTCTCCGAATTCGGGATAATCGAATTTCTGTATTCGCAAATGGATCCCGAATTACAAGCTACGAATTCCCAGAGGCCCTTCGTTACGGTGCTGTGGGAGCCTATTCCCCTTATGTCAATCGTGCCTACCATACACTTAGTATTCTCCGCGCAGAAGAACTTGTTGAGCCCCCAAAATATAACCAACAACTCGCTGGAGAAATGTGGCATATTTCAGAAAACTTGATTGAGGTTCAGCCAGCCTCTGAAGGCATGTCTGTCTACATGTTATCCGACAATTTCATCGGCCCCAGACAACACATTAGCCATATCACCAGCCTGAGTAATACATCAGACGAATTCGCAAATGGATACATCGCCTTTGACTACATCGATGATGACAACTTTAAATTCGCAGGTATCCAAATCGGCCCCCAATCGATCGTCATTGGTGAAGTTGTTGAGGGCAAGCATCAAACGCTTCGAACGAAAGACTACATGATGACCGTCGGTCAGGAAGTAAAATTACATGTCGTTCTTGAAGATTCCATCGCAACTTTAACCGTCGATGATCAGGAAGAATTAAAATACGAATTTAACGACGTCGAGATACTCACCTCCTTTGGCTATGCAACACAAAAAAGCCCGGCTTATTTTAGGAACACCCGAAGCGACTAACGAATCAATGCCCTGAAAGCAATGAATCAACCTTCGCTTTTCGAACAACCTCAAGAGAGACCCACTCTGTCTGCCGATATTTAATAGTAAGGCAAATTTTTTTTCTGTTACCATGATAGTTGTATACAAGTAGAAGTGCGGATCAAATCATGTTCTCTATCCACGACAAAGGCACAACACTCTGCGACGGGATTTCCCGTCGTGAGGCCCTGCGCGTTGGCGGGTTGGGATTGGGCGGACTATCACTTGCTGGTCTCCTCAAACAGCGAGCACAGGCAAACCCTGCTGGTAATTCAAATCTGCCCGGATTTGGAAAAGCCAAATCGGTGATCGTATTTGGATTGATTGGCGGGCTGCCTCAACACGAAACATGGGATCCCAAACCAAATGCCCCCACAGAAATCCGTGGCGAATTTGGAACGACTCCCTCGAAAACACCGGGCTATCACGTTGGAGCACTGATGCCCAAGACGGCCCAACTTACGGACAAGATTGCCGTTCTTCGTGGTGTCGTTACTCATGACAACGCACATTCATCGAGCGGCTATCAGATGCTGACTGGTATCGAGCATAGCCCTATGAACAGAGAGAGTGGTCCGCCGGGGCCCCCCAACGATCATCCAAGTCTGGCGGCTGTTACTCGGGCTCTACGGGAAGATAAAGGGCTGCCATCTTCCATCGTGCTTCCGGAACATATCTGGAACGACGGAAACAAGCCCTGGCCGGGACAAGACGCTGGATTCATTGGTCGTGCCCACGATCCATGGCTCATTAAGTGCTATCCAAATGAAAATCGATTCGATGTTCCGGGAATGACGTTGGCCGAAGACCTGACTCAGTTGCGGGTCAACAATCGACAATCCTTACTCTCTCAAATCAACAAATCCCAACAAACATTATCCGATTCCAAGGCCGTTTCGACATTCAATATTCATACACAAAAAGCCTATAGCCTACTCGGTTCCGGAGCTGCTCGTGACGCGTTTGATATCTCCAAAGAATCCGATCAGACTCGTGAACGCTATGGAAAGGGTCGCTTTGCACAAAGCTGTCTGTTAGCCAGACGGTTAGTCGAAGCGGACGTATCATTAATTCAAATTAACTGGACACGCGTGGTTGATGATCGAAAATTTGAAAATCAGGGCGGCTGGGATACACACAAGAAGCACAATCAGTCACTCAAAGAGCATTTAATGCCCAGCATGGATCAAACATTTAGTGCTTTGATTGAAGATCTCGAGCAACGCGGATTACTCGATGAAACACTGGTCATCATGTTCAGTGAGTTTGGACATACGCCTAAATTCAATGGCAATGCCGGGCGAGATCACTGGGGTAATGTTTTCTCCATCGCCTTAGCTGGTGGTGGCGTGAATGGCGGTGTCGTTCACGGAGCAAGCGACAAGCATGCCGCCCATCCCATTGAGGGGGCTGTAAGACCGAAAGACATTTTGGCAACCGTCTATCACCTCATGGGTTATCCTCCTCATACGGAAGTTTATGACCCGGTAAATCGTCCAATCCCCATTAGTCGTGGAACGGTTATTAAAGAAATTCTTTAACGCTTCTAAAATGCAGCGCATAAAAAAGCCGTTCTGATTCAAATGAAATTCAGAACGGCTTTTTATTTGGCTCTGAATTAATACTCAAAATCAGGATTGAGGCCAGGCTGAGGAACTGGATACTTCCCATCATCAAATGGCGTCAAAACTGAATCACCATCTAGCGTGAGGTTCTCAATGCCTTCTCCAAAATCTGCTTCATGATTCAGCATATCGTCCACAGTGACTTCCTGACCGGTATGAGCAGCCAAACGACCCATGGATGTAACAAGGCTAGCCATGGTGCCGCGCGGAGCTTCGTTATAATCCAAATCGTTGCGAATCGCATCAAGATAGTGATTCCACTCTAGCTGATACGGATTCGGTTCTGGCTTTCCCCAGTCCCATGCAAGATTTTCTTTATTCATTGCATGGCCTTTATAAATACGAGCTTTCGATGGAGCATGGCCCGATTGGGAGATCACTGCGATACCTTTTGAGCCCTGTGCATAGCTAGCAAACTCATTGTGACAACCCGGTATCGTTCGGCCATTCATGAATGCCTTCGTACCATCTTCAAATGTGTATTCGATTGCATAAGAGTCGAAATTCTGATCTATATTGTCGCCCCGATAGTGACGACCACCAGAAGCCTTGGCAGATACTGGCCATGCATCTTTCATCCAGCACATTTCATCAATATTGTGAATAAGAAAGTCTGATACCGCTCCACCGCTGAGCCACAAGAAACCGTGAAAATTCTTAATCTGATACATCAGATCTGAAATTCCTTCCGGTTTAGGGGGTACTGCAGCGTATCCAGTTGGTCCAGCCATACGATAAGCCCGCAACATGTTCACCTCCCCAATCTCACCGTTCTGGATTCGATCGAAGAGTTCATTACGAGCATCGCAGTGACGACACATCAGTCCAACAGCTACTTTCAAGTTCTTCTCGGTAGCCTTCTCTGCTAAATCAAACATCTTTCTGGAACCCGGCCCATCCACAGTCACCGGCTTTTCCATGAAGACATTTAGGCCTTTTTCGATGGCATAGCCAAAGTGCAGCCAACGAAATGCGGGGGGGGTGGTAAGAATAACGACGTCACCCGGATTCAAACAATCCATTGCCTTCTTATAGGCATCGAACCCTAGAAATTTGTGATCATCCGAGACATCTACCGTCTTTGGGAATTTGCGAACCAGGCTTTCATAACTGGCTTTCTGACGATGTTCAAATACATCTCCCATCGCCACCAACTTAACATTTTCATCCGGAACACTTAAAGCATTCGCTGCTGCTCCTGTTCCTCGACCACCACAGCCGACCAAAGCAACCTGAATTGTCCCTTCTGCAGCCGCATGAACCGGCTTTACTGCGGACAGAACTCCAGTAGCTGCAGCAACTGCGCCGGTCGTTTTGAGAAAGTCGCGTCGTGAGTTATTACTCTCGCTCATCATATAATTCCTTGTCTCATTTATTAATTTTTTGATTTGATGAATGCCTGAATTTTAAACCACCTGCTTGCTCATTACCACAAGCTGAAAACACTGGGAATCTTATTCTTCGGGATTGTCTTTATCGAATTGAAGTGGCAACGCCTTATCCCAGATTGCCTGTAGTTCTTCTTTGCTGGGTGTCTCCAACGGGCGTACAACACGCAGCCCAACATGGAGGGCATCCGTGTGATACCAAATACTCTGGGGTTCCTGAGGATCCTGATATTTCCAATCTTCCGTTGAGCCGAGCCTGGCAGCACTACGTAAAAACTCCGCATCATCTTGCCAGCTACCGCCGCGTACAACACGAGGATATAGTTTGAATGGAATATTTACCGGGTTCAGGGCACCCGATTTGGTTTTACCGTAAAATTCAATATCGTACTGATCAAGCACCCATTCGCAGACATTACCGTGCATGTCATGTAATCCCCACGGATTGGGAAGTTTCTTGCCAACTTTTTGATATTTATCATTCGAGTTTTCGTAGTACCAGGCATACTCCCCAATTTTGGAAGCGTCCTCTCCCCAACTATAGCGAGTCGTAGTTCCTGCTCGGCATGCATATTCCCACTCAGCTTCTGTGGGCAACCGATAATAACGACCGGTCTTCGCTGATAGCCATTTGCAGAATGTACGAGCAGCATGTTGTGTCATGCTAATCGCAGGATAGCCTCGCTTCCCCATGCCAAAGGTCATATCGGTATAAGGTGCCGTGGGCTTTGAAATCGTTAGTGGATCGGCAAGCTTATCTCGTTGATTGGTGGCTTTACCATAGACCTTGCGAATCTGGATATCGATATCTGACATCCACACTTCATAAACGTCCCAAGTAATTTCCGTTTTACCAATCCAAAACGGCTTAATCTCAATTTCATGTTGTGGCCCTTCATCATCCGCACGGCCCTTTTCTTTTTGAGGGCTGCCCATCATGAACTTACCACTCGGGATAGGCACCATCTCAAATTTGTTTCGCGTATGTTCAACGACTTCCGAGTATTCTTTCATCTCCTTTTCGGCAGATGCTTCACTTTCGGGAATCTTAATTGGAGCAGGATGATCTAGCTGAGCTTGTGCCACGGCTGTCATTAGCAGACAACAAAGGACAGAAAAACAAACAGGTTTCATATTGGCGGGACCATTTCTAACAGTTGAATGAATGTCCATCCATTATAGACATGGATTCTTGCCATGCGAATTGGTTGTTTCCGTCTAGGAAGTCATCTGATCAAGCCCGGTTGAATTCTCATTCAACATATTGACCAATGTGACAAACTCGCCCGCATAAGCAATCAGTCGAGCACCTTGCTGATACCGCTTCTTGCCGATTTCCACATCGCTAACCGGTAATCCCCAGGCTTTTCCATACTGCTTACAAAGCACTGCAACCTTCTCGATCGCTTCTTCCAAAGTGAATCCGAGGTTGTTCTTAGTAATACGAAGCTGCAAGTCACCGGGACCAACAAACACACCATCGACGCCTTCCGTCGCAATAATCTGCTCAGCGTTTTCAAGAGCTTCGGCTGTTTCAATCTGGCAAATTAAGAAAGTGTTTTCATTAGCCCGCGAAGTGTATTCGATCGAATCCGAAAATTGAAATCCGTTATCTTGCCCAACTCCGTCGATACCCCGGTCTCCCAGCGGTGGAAACTTCAGGCAATCTCGCAGATAGATCGCTCGCTCAACATCATTCACATGAGGCACGAGCATACCTGCAGCCCCATCTTCGAGATGACGGTATAAACTTACTTTATCAATGGAAGCCGGACGCAACATACAGTCGATGTCGTACTGGTGACAATAAGCCATGATGGCTTGCAATTCGCGTGGATCCCAGGCTCGATGCTCCGAATCAAGCCAAATCGCATCAAACCCCGCCTCAGCAGCGTGGGCAACGTAGAACGGAAGAAAATGTCCTAATGCACAGATCTTTACCAATTCATTGTTCTTCAATTTTTCTATCGTCTTGCTACGCCGCACGTCAATTCACCTCGGATTTGGAGTTAAACACAGAACTTCATATCATTGAGGAATATCGTACCATGTATGCCTGTAAATAGTAGTAAGATGAACACTCGGTGCCGCCCCGTTTCTAACAACAGGCATCTTATCAATAAAATATATAAAAAGCTTTTCATTGCCACGGGAGAATACGGATGCTGCGAAGCGTAACAATTGACAATAAGCTTTTGAATTATTTGGTGGGTGTCATCAATCAGGAATTCCAAGCTGGTAAGGAAATGACTCGCAGCAAACTATCTAACGCTATTTGGGATTACGAAAAAGGGGCGATCGAGCAGGATAAGGAAGAGCAGGAATGAAAGCCTTGATGCGATATCTTGCCCTGACGCTACTGACAGTACTGGTATTACCCGGTGCAGTACTGGCTGATGAACGTCAGCGAGGAGGAGTGGGCATCGTAGACTACGGAGTCCTGGGATTATATGTCTTAGGTACGATCTTCCTCGGATACTTCATTTCGAAACGCCAAAAGAGTCGAGAAGACTACTTTACTGGCGGCGGAAATATGAACTCCATCCTGATCGGTATTTCGTTATTTGCGACACTATTAAGTACGATCTCGTATCTTGGGATGCCGGGCGAAGCAGCCGGTAAAGGCCCAGTGCACTTCGTCGGCCTAATTGGACATCCGTTGATTTTTATCATCTTCGCGATAGTCATGTTGCCAACCTACATGAATCACCGGGTTACAAGCGCCTATGAATTATTAGAGGACAAACTTGGCGTTGGCTTCCGTTTACTCGGCGGCATCATGTTCCTGGCCTTGCGTTTGATATGGATGGCTGTACTTTTAAAGGCCGCCGGTGACGCGATGATCACGATGCTTGATATCGATCAAAGCTGGAGTTTATTGGTAGTAGCCCTTATTGGGCTTGTTGCGATCATCTACACCTCTCTAGGGGGGCTACAGGCTGTTGTGATTACAGATGTGATGCAAACGATATTGCTCTACGGTGGGGCAGTCACCGTCCTTATCATCATTACTATCGACTTCGGTGGATTCGGATGGATACCGTCTGAATGGCCTGACGAGTGGGATCCACAACCAATCTTCCCTGCGAGTTTAGAAACACGTGTTTCCTGGTTCGGATCAATTCTGACAGGTGTCATCTGGTATGTAGCTACACTCGGAAGCGATCAAACAACCGTTCAAAGATTTATGGCCACCAAGGATGCGGCCGGTGCTCGTACTGCGGTGCTATGGCAATTAGGCGTCAGTGTCGTCGTTGGAATCACTCTTTGCTTTGTGGGAATCGCATTGATGGCTCACTATAAGAATATCCAACCTGAGGTCCCAATCTTAGCCTCCGGTACGGTTGCAGAATATCAAGCATTCGAAGACAGCTTTTCAAGCAACCACCAAAAAAAGCCGGAACCGGATGACATCGTGCATTTCCTTTCGTGGTCAGAGAAAGATGCCAACGCCATCTTCCAATACAAGAACCGCCTTCAACTGAAGGCTGATCAATTTTTCCCTCACTTCATTGCCAACGGATTACCAACAGGTCTAACTGGTCTGGTCATTGCTGCCATGTTTGCGGCGGCCATGTCGAGTTTGGACTCCGGCGTGAACTCTATCACCGCTGTCGTCTCAACGGACTTCATTGAACGATTTCGAAAAAACGAGATGACCGAAAAGCAACAGTTACTAACCGCTCGCTGTATTGCGGTCCTAGTCGGAGTGATCGTCGTCTTTGGAAGCGCTCTTACTGAATTTATTCAGGGAAATATTATGGAGGTAACTGCTAGCGCGGTTAACCTGTTAACTACGCCGATCTTCGGGCTCTTCATTTATGCGTTGTATTTCAAACGACCCAATCCTGCTATTGTTGGAGGTGCCACTCTTGTTGGTGTTGTTACCGCACTTTATCTGGCCTTCGGAGATGAGTGGGGCTGGCATGCGATCAGTTTCCAATGGATCGGGCCATTTGCACTTACAGCCAACCTTGGAGTAGGCATCACCTTACACGGCATCCTCAGACTTGCCGGCAAGAATAATCCCCGTTAATTTGCTAACTCTTGTTGGTACTCGTCGCGTGCTTTAATCTGATCAAGCGTTCCCTGAACATTATTTTTAATGTTCTTTATCGACTCGGCAGGGCTAGACGCACTATTTGATTGTGTTTCATTATTATTCTGTGCTTCTATCTCTTCCTGATTGGTGCACCCGCTGACGGCCAACAGCACAATGAATAGAAATAACCTCTTCATAATTTACGTCCTTTGATTTGAATTCTGAGAATGACTAAGACTTATTCCAAGGCATTTTGCTCAATACGGCTCCCATACCGCATGTATCGGTAAGTCCGGAGAAGACTAAGCCTGATCCAATTGCCCCGGCAATTGCAAGCCCCATCCAAACTGGCTCTAAAACCGCTGCGAAAACGACGCCGGTAACAACGATTAACCCGGCGGTGATCCGGACCTGTCTGTCTAAGGCCATCACTCTTCTCCCGGTACGTGCTACACCATATCCAGTCTGGACCCAGGCATCTGTTCCGCCGGTCACATTAATCACATTCCCAATCCCGGCGTCTATAAATTGTTGACACGCCTTTGCGCTGCGCCCACCCATCTTGCAGATCACATACAACGGTTCATCCGGGGACGTGCGTGCCGCATCAATCGCCCGAACATCAAGTTGATCGAGCGGGAAGTTCTTGGCAAAGTCAATATGAACTGTTGCATATTCACCTGAAGTGCGTACATCGATAAGTTCCAGTGAGCTGTTAATCTCGTATTTTGCTTTTAACTCATTTACCGTGATGGCATTTAACGACATGACTAAGAATCTCGCGTGGAATTTGTTTAGTTATGTATGTCAGTATAGTAGATAGACTTTGTTTAGGAATTTGTATTCATCGACACGAAGGAGGACTTTAGTGCGGGGGTCGCAGTAATCTCATTTTCGGTCTTATGTTTTTTTAAAACGGCTACTATACTTAGCGCCATAACGTGAACAGAGACTTAGATTGTAAGCTCATTATTCGTAGCGATGGGCGTCTTATTCACATACTTTTGATGACAGATATAACAGCAATGGTAACCATAACTCTCCCCGATGGCTCAACCAAAGAATACAACAGCGATGTAACACCTGGTCAGGTCGCCAAAGACATTGGCCCGGGCTTAGCAAAAGCAGCTATGGCCGCCGAAGTGGACGGACAGATCGTAGGCCTCGATTATTTGATTCCCGATGGCAATCAAGCCACGCTCAAACTCTTTACAAAAAAAGATCCCGAAGCACTGGGGGTGATGCGTCACTCAGCAGCTCATGTTATGGCGCGTGCCATCATGAAACTCTTCCCCGGAGTACAGTTGGCATTTGGCCCAACAATCGACGGCGGGTTTTATTACGACTTTGATTTAGACCATAAATTAAGCGACGAAGACTTCGAAACGATCGAAGCAGAGATGAAGAAAATCATCAAAGCTGACGAGCCTTTCGAACGGATTGAAACCGGCCGAGACGAAGCTCTTGATATTGTTAACGACCTCGGTCAGGAATATAAGGTTGAACATATCCGTGACGGGCTGACAGAACACAACCAACTCTCGTTTTACCGGCAGGGTGAATTCATTGACCTCTGTCGTGGCCCCCACATTCCATCGGCCGGCGCTATTGGTGCTTATAAATTGCTGAGTGTGGCCGGTGCCTATTGGAAAGGAAGTTCAGATAACAGACAGCTGCAGCGTGTCTATGCGACAGCATTCTTTGACAAAACAGGGTTGGAAGAACATTTAACAAAAATTGATGAGGCAAAACGGCGGGACCATCGAACTCTCGGTAGACAGCTTGGTCTCTACCATATTGATGAAATGTCAGGGCAGGGATTAATTCTCTGGACCCCCAAGGGCTCGGTCATAAGAAAGAAGCTACAGGAGTTCATTGAAACACGCTTGGAGCGACAGGGGTATCATCAGGTTTTCACGCCCCACATCGGGAAACTGGACCTTTACAAAACTTCTGGACACTTTCCCTATTACCAGGAAAGTCAGTATCCGGCCCTGATTAATCGTGACTATATGAAGAAGCTGGAGGATGAGAACTGCAGTTTCAGTGATCTTTCCAGTGCAATGGCAGAAGGAGAAATCGAAGGGTATCTCCTGAAACCAATGAATTGCCCACACCACATTAAAATCTACGATTCTCAGCAACGAAGTTATCGTGATCTTCCCATTCGTCTTTTTGAATTTGGGACAGTCTATCGCTGGGAACAATCCGGTGAAATTGGCGGGCTCACACGAGTCCGGGGATTCACTCAGGATGATGCCCACCTCTTCGTCACGGAAGATCAGTTGGCGGATGAATTAAAGGGCTGTCTGGAACTCGTCAAACTTGTATTTGCCTCTGTCGGAATGGAGGATTACAGTGTTCGCATAGGACTCCGCGACAAAGATTCCGATAAATACGTAGGCGACCCTGAGGACTGGGACAAGGCTGAAGATGCCTGCCGCGATGCAGCGGCCACCCTGGGGAAACCGTTTATTGAAGAAGAGGGTGAAGCGGCCTTCTATGGACCTAAAATTGACTTTGTGGTGAACGACTGCCTTGGTAGGAAATGGCAGCTAGGAACCGTCCAAGTTGACTATAACCTACCAATCCGTTTTAACTTGTCCTATATCGGTGCGGACAATCAAGCTCACCGTCCGGTTATGATTCACCGGGCGCCCTTTGGTTCAATGGAAAGATTTATTGGCGTATTAATCGAACACTTTGCAGGTGCCTTCCCACTATGGCTAGCTCCTGAACAGGCTCGGATTGTTGTCGTCAGCCAAAAGTTTGAAGAATACGGGCGGCAGGTTGAGACGCAATTACGAGAGGCCGGAATACGTGTAAGTGGTGACTACCGAGCTGAAAAAATTGGAGCCAAAATCCGTGACGCGCAGCTTGAATTGATCCCTTACATGTTAATCGTCGGTGGCCGAGAAATGGAAAATGGTGAGGTCAGTGTACGCGATAGAATCGATGGCGACTTAGGGGCCATGCCTATCGACGCCGCATTAGCTAAATTCCAAGATGAAATTGAAAACCGAGTTGTCCGTAAGACATTCAGTGGCAATGCTGGCTTCGTTTCCGGTGGCGCTCAAAATGAATATTAAGCTGCAGAGTTGGCATGACATGCAATAAGCAATTTAAAGTCTTATATTTGCTGTTAGAGACTCCATTTTATCTGCCCATCTATATAGAATTACGATAACGGAGTTAGTATTAACTTCTGCTAATCCCCCCATTCAAAACAAGGATATCAATCATCGACCGCGACAGCACTCGTATTAATGACCAAATTCGAATTTCACCGATTAGAGTCATTAGCTATGACGGAGAACAGCTTGGCATTATTGAAACTGACAAGGCAAAAGAAATTGCTTCTGAAGCAGGCTTAGACCTCGTCGAAGTGGCTCCTAATGAACGGCCGCCTGTTTGCCGCATTATGGATTACGGTAAATACAAGTATGAAAAGAAGAAGAAAGCTTCTCGAAATACGTCTCATACGAAGACCAAAGAAGTTCGCCTTCGACCTAAAACGGGTGACCACGATATCCAATTCAAAGTGAACCAGGCTAAGAAATTCCTGAAACACAAAGACAAAGTTCAGGTTTCCGTACTTTTTCGCGGTCGTGAGATGGCTCACATCGAAGAAGGCCGTCGAGTCATGAATGATGTTTTAGAAGAGCTGGAAGAATTGGGTAAAGTGGAACAGACGCCACAACAGCACGGTCGGCGGATGATCGCCATGGTCGTACCTCGGTAACTTAAGCAGAGGCTATGTCCTGCTGTACAATCCGGTTTAGCACCTCCAGCGTCTTCGTTGCCATCGTTTCGGCATCCCGTCGCGACAAAACTGCTTTGCGTCCCTGCAGACCCAAATCACTGAGTGCTGCGCGATCTTTTAGCAAATCATGCCAGCAAGTGGCCAACGCTTGTGGATCATCCGGCGGCACAAGTCGCCCACCTCCGACGTCACCAATCACTTCCGGAAAGGCTCCATGGTCAGGCAAGACAACGGGTACACCATGTGCCAATGCTTCCAGAGCAAACAGACCTTTGGGTTCTTTATAAGTTGTAGGTACGCACAATAGATCCGATTCACTAAGTAGTACCTGCTTTCCATCACGATCAACAGTACCATAGTCAATAAAGCTGTCTTCCAGACCCGCTTCTTTCAACCGCCGGATTTGCTCGTCCGCAAATGTCTGATTAGTGACTCCTCGCCAGCCTGCCAAATGCAATCTTACGTCGGCAGTGTCCGGCATCTTTTTTAGTTCCACAAAAGCATCGACTAGAACATGAAGCCCTTTTTCTTTAGACATACGGGCCATATAACCAATGGTCCGTGGTCGAGTTGGATCTGTTTGAGCTATCTTTACATCTTCCACTTCAATTCCGAGTGGAACCACGTGAACTTTCTCCGCTGGTATTTCCAGTAAAGACATCATGTATTCTTTGTAATACTGGCTATGCACCAAGAAGCCTGATACGTCAGGAACAATCCGGCGAAGAATGGAAAGTGCCTGCTGCTTGAACGGTTCGATCAAATCTTCCAAAAAAATATCGTCGCCCTGAAGAGTGACGACAACTGGAATTCCGAGACGTTTCAACTCCGAAATGCAACCGCCAATCAATAGATTACTTAGCAGTACCACGTCAGGGTTAATCTCCTTGCTGAGCCAGTTGCAAAGTCGTTTTACTTCTTTACGCTGATTTCCATTGCGACCTTTGAGCATCGAAACGGTGAGGGAACCAAGAGCACGAGCACTAATTTCAAGGCCGCGGGACGTCGCTTTTCGTAGCAGCCACTTACTATCGAGAAAACGATCCAGAAACGCCGGAAGATAACGAAAAAAGAAGATCTTTTGCTGAAGGTATACATTAATACCTCCCAAAAACACCTGGTCGACGCTTACGTCCTCTTCATCAGTTCGAATAGGCGTGTAGGTCGGTACTAAGAGAGCATCAATTCCTTGCTTATTCCAAGCTCGTGCTAACGTATTGTCATGCAAGCAGCTACCACAAAACATATTGGCAGCACCACTAGTCAGATATGCAATACGTTTAATAGCCTTTTCTTCTCCCATGGCTTCAGCTTAATCAATAATGGACACCCGCTCAATCTGCTTCAAAATCAACCCGAATTAGATGAGCCTTTGTGTGACACCATAAAAAAGGAAGCATTGATAGATTACCGCTCATCCCTTTCGAAACGCGTGCACTTTTATAGAACGAGATCGAAAATAGATTAAGGTCAGTAAGCTTAGGACGACGAGCGAAATATATCGGATAAGCCCCTCTTCAAAAACAATGGTTGCTGACAAAATAATCAAAAGCATGTAGAGATGTACAAACCAACCCCAAATGCAGCGGAGACTTTTCTGCCTTGCCAATTCCAAACGATCGTGATGAGAATGAAGGCAATCCATCGTCCAAACAAGTAAAAACAAGTAATTGAAGTAGATTCCATACTCAAAACGAATTCCGGTCACTCGTTCGGTTTCGATAAGTGTATGTTTGACTGCTGCCTGATGATCCCAGTGGTGTACAAAATGAAAGGCGAAAAGCACGTGACTGAGTGCAAAAATACAGCCTAAACGCCATAGAATTCGGTAGGTTTTTTGCCGTTTCCTGTCATCAAGGACAAGAAACGAGACGGCGACCGCCGATGCGTAGAAAACCAACGAAATCCAGATTGTCAAATTAACCATTTGGCTACTCTAAAAAACCTACTGTGGGGGCTTTATCTATTAGATTTACCCCTTTTGTAAGAACAAAAACGAGCTTAAAATATTGGATTCCCAGTGGATGTTTTACGTCACTTGAAAAGAAAGCAAAAATAGACGATGCCAAAGCAAAAAACCCACAAGGGAACTAAGAAACGATTCCGTTTGTCAGCAAAAGGCAAGGCCAAGCACCGCAGTGCAGGAACTAGCCACTTAGCTGGAGCTGTTTCCAACAAGCGTAAACGAAACCTACGCGGTACGACAGTCCAAGCTTCTTGCGACGAGAAAAAGATTGCGAAAGCACTGAACGGATACAGCAACTAATAAAGCTGGGTCACGCTGATCATTCTTAGCATTTCCCTAAGATTTGAATTTACAAAAACATTACCAACCGCGTGGGCATAGAACGTTTTCGAAAGAAAAGGCCTGACGAGGTAACAAGGAGCGAAAGCTATGAGAACGACTTACGGTGCAGCTCGTGCCAAGGCAAAACGCCGTCTTTTCAAACGAGCCAAGGGAAATCGAGGCGGGCGTAAAAACTTACTCCGCACAGTCAAAGAAACAGAAGTACGTTCCGGTGCTTATTCATACCGCGACCGTAAAGTCCGTGCCCGTGACTTTCGACGTCTGTGGATTACTCGACTAAACGCTGCATGTCGAACACACGACGTGCGATACAGCCAGTTTATCCACGGATTAAACAAAGCTAACATCCAACTGGATCGTAAGTCGCTGAGCGAAATGGCAATTCATGATCCAGCAGGTTTTGAGGCAGTGGTTGATGTCGTCAAAGCTGCCCTTGCTGGTTAACGCCAATCTTCGCACAATGCAGATTGAACCATGTTCAGGAGAGGAAGTCAGCTAGACTTTGCTCTCCTGTTTTTTTTAACTCCTAAATTCCTTTCAGAGACTTCATTATGGCACTGCAGGAATTTCTTGATCAACTGGAACAACTTGTCTCGGAGGCGGAGTCTACTTTTAACTCTGCTGCGAACACAGACGCGTTGGAAGAAGCTCGGGTTGAGTTTCTTGGGGCGAAGAACGGTAAACTGAAATCCGTTCAAAAGCTCATGGGTACGGTCGAAAAAGAAGACAAGCCGGTTGCCGGAAAAACCTTCAATCAAACCAAAGGCCGAATCGAGAGTGCTTTCGAATCTGCCAGTGAACGGATTCAGGGTGGCTCCGGTGATAGCGAACGAGATACTCAGTTCGACCCTTCATTGCCCGGAACGGGTTTCAAAATAGGGCGCGCCCATCCAATTACTCAAACGATCGAAGAACTTAAGGATATTATGGGCCGACTTGGCTTCTCCACGGCTGACGGCCCCGAGATTGAAGATGATTGGCATAATTTCGTGGCCCTGAACATTCCTGATGACCACCCGGCCCGGGATCCATTAGAAAATTTTTACCTGGCGACTGCTGAAGCGAATACAGGAGAAAAGACGCCCGTCAATTTGCTCCTGCGAAGTCAAACAAGTACCGTTCAAATTAGGGTAATGGAGAAAACTAAGCCTCCTATTCGAATCATTTCATTAGGTCGGGTCTATCGTCCTGACACAGCCGATGCAACTCACTACCCTATGTTTCATCAAATCGAAGGGCTGATGATCGATACGAAAGTAACAATGGCTGACTTAAAGAGCGTCCTTCGCTTGTTCGCCACCAGTTATTTGGGAGATGACGTGACAATTAGATTTCGACCTTCATTCTTCCCGTTTACTGAGCCAAGTGTTGAAGCTGACTACTACTGGAATGGGCAGTGGATTGAATTTGGTGGGGCAGGAATGGTAGATCCGAATGTACTCAAGGCCGTTGGGTATGACCCGGAAGAAGTTACTGGTTTTGCATTTGGCCTTGGCGTAGAACGCCTCTGCATGCGTCGCCACGGAATAACGGACATTCGCGAATTCTACAAAAACGATGTCCGTTTCCTCGCTCAGTTTTAGTCTTTTCCCTTTTAAATCGTTTCAATAAACCGAATTAGTATCATGCTTGTTTCCTGGAATTGGCTTAAACAATACGTCACACTCGACATGGATCGTGAAGAGCTGGAAAATCGGCTTGCCATGTCAGGCCTGAATCATGAAGGCACAGAAACTGTGTTTGACGATCTTGCTATCGACTTAGAAGTGACGAGCAACCGCCCTGATTGCCTTGGCCACATTGGCGTTGCACGTGAAATCGCCGTGCTCTACGACCTCCCGCTTTCGATTCCGACTCCCAACCCTCAAGCGACCGGCCCCGACGTTGATACGGGCTTCAGTATCAAGATTGAAGCTCCTGAGCTTTGCTCTCGTTATACAGCGCGCATAATACGAGGAGTAAAGATCGGTGCAAGCCCGCAATGGATGCAGGACCAACTGCGTACCGTGTTTGCGCCAGTTAACAAAGATTGGAGCCCCGTTAATAATGTAGTGGACATCACCAACTACGTGCTGATGGAATGTGGGCAGCCTCTTCACGCCTTCGATCTGGGAAAATTACAGGGTGAACAAATCATTGTCCGAGAGGCCACAGAAGGTGAAGAATTTGAAGCCATCGATCACCACACATACAAACTAACACCGGGTATGTGTGTTATTGCTGATGCCAATCGTCCTGTCGCTATTGCAGGTATCATGGGCGGTGCAGACAGTGAAGTCAGCGATGGCACCGTGGACATCCTGATTGAATCTGCTGCTTTCTCATCGATAGCCACTCGTACCACCTCACGTGCTCTCAACCTACATAGTCCCTCGTCCTACCGGTTCGAACGCGCACTGGATCCGCAGGGAGTCGAATGGGCTACTAATCGCGCCTGTGAACTGATTTTAGAGCACTGTGGTGGAACGCTGGACAATGGATTTATCGATGCCGGCGGTGCTACATGGCAACCCGCGCCGGTGGTTATGCGATTATCCCAGGTTGAACGAATCCTTGGCATCTCTATTGATGCGGATGAAGTAAAACGTATTCTACTGACGCTAGGAAACACAGAGACCCAAAGCGACGACATTTCACTGACTGTGACACCGCCAACGTGGCGCAGAGATTTAACGCGAGAAGCCGATTTACTAGAAGAAATTGCCCGTATCCATGGTTACGAAAAGAT
>PAAT01000146.1 GCA_002698965.1 Rhodopirellula sp.
GATGCTTTGCGAGGCCATACTGGCAAGTCATCAGAATCAATCGTGGGTATCAGTAGGAGAGTAAGCGATGAAATTGGGTTTTGTTAGCGCGATTATCCCGGAATTGAATCTTGAGGAGGTATTCGAAACCGCTCAGCGAATTGGGTACGAATGTGTAGAGGTCATGTGCTGGCCGGTTGGAAAGGCGGATCGGCGTTACGCCGGCGTTACTCATATAGACGTTAACTCAATGGATAGTATTGCCATCGCAAACATTCGATCCCTGATCGAACGGACAGGTGTGTCGATTAGCGGGTTGGGATATTATCCCAATGCGTTATCACCAGATGCCGAAGATGCGGAAACCGCAAGGACTCAAATTATTCGTGTCATTGATGCCTGTGAGCTTCTCGAGATAAGTGTCATGAATACATTTATTGGTCGTGACTGGACTCAAACGGTCGAGAATAATTGGCCGCGATTTCTGGAGACTTGGAAGCCGATTGTCGAACACGCCGAAAATAAAGGGGTGCTCATTGGGATTGAAAACTGCCCAATGATTTTCACAGAAGATGAATGGCCTGGCGGTAAGAATCTTGCTCATAGTCCCGCGATTTGGCGACGCATGTTTGAGGACCTTGGATCCCCATCCATTGGATTAAATTATGATCCATCACACCCGGTTTGGCTGCAAATGGATCATTTGGCACCCATGCGTGAGTTTTCAAACCGGATTTTTCATCTGCATGCTAAAGACCTGTCTATTGACCAGGAGAAACTTAATCAGGTGGGAATTATGGCAACTCCTCTGGAATATCATTCCCCGAAGTTGCCGGGGTCAGGAGACATCGATTGGAAAAGTTTTATGGATGTCGTTCGTGACGTTGGATATGACGGAGCTATTTGTGTGGAAGTCGAAGATCGTGATTACGAGGACTCACTTGAGTCACGACTTGTTGCATTGGAAAAAAGCTACGCACATCTAAGGCCATTCATGTCGCCTTAAAGATTTAAGAAATGATGTCGTGTATCACGGCTCCGCCGACGTCGGTTAATCGCATGTCCCGCGAGCGATGGTGAAAGGTTAGATGCTCGTGATCCATGCCAAGTAAATGCAGGCAGGTTGCATGGAAGTCATTGATTGAAACGGGATCTTTTTGAGCAGCGTAGCCAAAGTCGTCTGTTGCTCCATATGTCATGCCTCCCTTCACGCCACCGCCGGCGAGCAGCATGGTGAAACCGCGGGGGTTGTGATCCCGGCCGATTGTACCTTGGTTGGTCGGCATTCTGCCAAATTCACCGCCAAAAATAACCAGCGTATCTTCCAACATTCCGCGCCGTTTTAGATCTTTTAACAGACCAGCAATGGGTCTATCAACTTCCGGGCAGTGCTGATCGAGGTTGTTTTGGAGACCGCTGTGAGCGTCCCAACTTAGTTGTTGATCAGCGCCGCCGGAATAAATTTGTACAAAGCGGACGCCTTTTTCCACCATGCGTCGTGCTAATAGACATTGCTTTCCAAAGTACGAACTAATGGGGCGATTTAGTCCGTATAGAGCTTTGGTCTCACGGGTTTCCCGGGATAAGTCGACGACATCCGGAGCTGCGAACTGCATTTTGTAGGCGAGTTCGTACGAATCGATACGCGCTGCGAGTTCTTTTTCTAATGGGTTGCTATCGACGAACTGTTGGTTGAGTCGTTGCAGCATGCGTAGACGCAGTTCTTGTTGCCCAGGTCGAAGCGGCCTATCGGCCTGAAGATCGATGATGGGCTGGCCCACACTTCGTAGCGGGGTACCCTGATAGGCCGCCGGTAGAAAACCGGAGGTCCAATTCTGTGCTCCGCCGATGGGACCCCCTCGATGGTCCCACATCACCACAAAGGAGGGCAAGGATGCATTTTCCGAGCCCAGCCCGTAACTGATCCATGAACCCATGCTTGGCCTTCCGGCCAGAATGAAACCGGTATTCATCTGGAAGAGTGCGGGAGCATGGTTGTTTGATTCACAGTGAAGTGAGTTCATCAGGCAGATGTCGTCTGCACAACTTGCAATCTCTGGAATGAGTTCTGAAAAAAACAGGCCTGCTTTCCCATGTCTGGAGAATTTGTAGGGGCTCATCATAGCCGTATCTTTAGTAGTCTTGTTAAACGCGTCGCTTTTTTCAAAGACGGGTATAGACTTGCCGTGCCATTTTGCTAAAGCTGGTTTGTAGTCGAACATGTCCACCTGACTTGGTCCGCCATAGGCAAAGATGAAAATGACGGACTTGGCAGAGGCTTTATGGTGCGGGGACTTCGAAGTAAGTGGCCCGGAGATTTCTTCTGCCTGCAGCTGGTCCGTATTAAAAAGGTGGCTTAGTGCCCAACTGCCGATGCCACCGCCCGCTGTTTGCAGTAACTGCCTACGGTTGATGAATCCCCGCGAATGATTAAGTGTGTTATCGTGCATGTGAAAATAATACCGCCTACTGCATGAAAACAAATTCATTGAGATTGATGAGCACGTGACAGAGATCCTGTAGAGAAAATAATAGCTTTTCAGTGGCATTACTGTCATGCAGGTTTTCCGCTTCGATCAGGAACTCTAAGCCCAGCTCGATTTCACGGGTATTCGGGAACCGTCCAAGTACGCGCAGGTACGCATGTTTAATGAGGATCCGGCGATTTTCACCGTGTTCCCGAATAAGCAGCCTCGCCATTTCCATAGATTGGTTATTAGTGAACCTGCTGTTAAGGAGTTGGAGTGCCTGGGTGGGTACTGTGGTGGTTATCCGCCTGGAACAGCTACTTGTAGTAACTGGTGCATCGAACCCCTCGAGCAGTGGGAAGGGAACGCTTCGTCGGCTGAATATGTAAATACTGCGACGCCAGTGTTTAGTGTTTTCTTGACTCACCTGTGGCCACTTGCGGGTGGTGCCGCTACCGATGATTTCTTCATTTATATAAGGGAAAATGCCGGGGCCTCCCATTCGCAGGTTAATCGAACCGCTGGCTTGTAAAATGCGATCACGAATTACCTCGGCATCGTGGCGACGCATAGGAAAACGTGACAATAAGGCGGCGTCGGGATCGCTAGCATGGGAGTCAGTACGTTGCGAAGATTGGCGATAGGTAGCCGATTCGAGTATGAGCTTATGGATATGTTTGATGCTCCAGTCTGAGCGTATGAATTCATTTGCCAACCAGTCCAGCAAGCCGGGGTGGGTAGGTTCAAATCCTAATAACCCAAAGTTGCTAGACGTTTCTACTAAACCGCGACCAAAATGAAATTGCCAGATCCTATTGACCATTACCCTTGCGGTCAGCGGGTTGTTTTTGTGTGCAATCCAGTTTGCAAGTATTAACCTACGACCGGTGGTACGAGCCTCCTTTGCTGGTTCTGGAAACTCTACGACCATGTTGGAAACTGAAGCGGGAATGGCCGGCTCGACGTGCTCTCCGAGGTTATTGTACTCACCTCGAATGTGGACGTGAGTGGGTTTTGCTATCGGCGAATTGTCGGTAATGGCTTGAGCGAGAGGAAGCGTTGCTATTTGATTGTCAATCTGTTCAATCTGTTGCTTTACTGCTTCAATGTCGAAGCCGTCCGTGTTTGCAGGGCGAGTCATTTTCTCGAGCGAAGGAAATGCGTTCAGCAGAGGGATTCCCTGTTTATTTGTAACGCGAAGATTCCTCCATTGTGTTGATGTGGACCAGTTGCCCAGAGCGATCCCCCCGGACGAATGGCGGTTATCGTCGAATTTGAAGATTAACTGGTCTTCTAGCCAGACTTTGGTATCGTCCTCGCCGACTTCAACCCGCAAGTTATACCACCGATCGTTTTCGAGCTTTCCAGAGACACGTGGTAAGAGCGAATGTCGGGAATTATTTATTTCATAATGAAGGGCGTGTTCACGGTCGTCAGAAGCTCCTAGTTGTAGCGTATAGCCGTTACGGTAGTCGGCTGCTAGCACCGAAATATACACCCCGGCATCAAAGCTGAAAGGCTGTTGTGTAACTCTGTCTCGCTTGAAATCGACCTCGAAGGTGTAATTTGTCCAAGTCGCGTCGCCAAACCATACACGAGTGTTATTGACCATAGACGATTGAGTCAAAATACCTTGTTGAAGCTTCCATTGCCCCGCCTGCGGTTCGGTGGTGGCTGACCGCACCCTTTGTTCCAGGGCCTTTTTTCTCTTCCTTAGTTCGTCGTAACGTTGTCGTTGTTCAGTTGTGCCTATAAATTGGTCGCGTTTTTCGCTGGTGTGAAAGATTGCCAGCATGGAGTAGTAATCCTTCTGGCTGATAGGATCGAATTTATGGTCGTGGCAGCGGGCACATCCAACGGTCAGGCCAAGAAATACCTCCGTAGTAGCCGTAATAACGTCGTGTAATTCTTCATAACGATTCTTATCCAGCGTTTGGTTTCCAACGGTAGGCCCGTTTCGGCAGAACCCCGTGGCAACCCAAGACTGCAGGCTTGAGCGATTTATTTCATCGCCAGCGAGTTGCTCTTTTATAAATTGATCGTATGGCATATCGCGATTGAAGGCGGAAATTACGTAGTCGCGATATCGCCAGGCAAAGGGACGCACAAAGTCAAATTCAAACCCGTTCGAATCGGCGTAACGTGCAAGGTCCAACCAGTGTCGGCCCCAGCGTTCACCGTAATATGGTGAAGCCAAGACCTGATCGACTAGTTGAGACCACGGCGTCGCTAAGACATTATCATCTAGAGGGAAGAGTGGGTCGGATGTGGGGAGGACCCCCAACATATCGAGGTAGAGGCGGTTTGTTAGCTGGTTCGCCGTGGCACGTTTAGCAGGTTGCAGTTGTGCGGTATTGAGTTTTTGTAGGATGAACGAGTCGATAGGGTTTTCAGGCCAATCAGCCTCCAGGTGGGGAACCCCCACGTTGCGCAGTGGCTGGAATGCCCAGTGAGTATCCTGCTGTTGTCCACTGGCCGTCTGGCAAAGGAAAGGCCACACGTACCCAAGCAAAGCGAAGAGTCGCAATAGCTGAGTATTCATTGTGACTACCTCTTTTAGCACCATAGGGTATGGAAAATATCGGGGTTTGTTGAACAACAGTATAGTTATTCCGACAACCGAATTCGTTCTACGCAGCGGTATTGTGCGTGCCAGATTTCGTCAGTTGTACCTGGTACAAACGTAAAGCCTTCAGCATGACTGAATAACTCAGGGATGCGCCAAACTTTCACGGGAGTCACAGGCTTTGTCGGTAATTGATCGGGGATTGTGAATTCGAATAGTCCGTCCATCGTACCGAACGTATGAATTGAGTAAAGCTGGTTGCCTCGAATACGAATACCCTGTGAAAAATGCATGTCCGCTGGGTAGCGTAAGGTTCCGGTATGTACAAGTTGCTCACCTTCAAATATGTAACGATGAATTCCTAGGTCACTTAAATCACCCACCCACAAATAGGTTCCGTCAAAGCAGACGGGATCAATCCAGTTAAGTCGTGACGTCAGGTCCCAGGTCCCGACCACTTCAAGCGTTTCGGCATCTATTTTGGCGACGATAGCCTTATTGTTATCGGCATCGTACATCCCGTTTTCAGGGCCGTTGAGAAACCCCGCCCAAAGGAAGCCATCATGATAATCAATGGCGCCTATGTGATTGACTCCAGGCACGCGTATTCTTTTCTCTTCAATAAATTTCCATTTTTGTGAATAGCGAATGATGGAACCTGCGTTTGATGCGAAGAAATGCTCTTCAGAGATGGCAAGTCCCTGCGTCGCCATGCCTTTTTCCAAGGTCACTCTTTCGGCAAGGATAGAGTTGGGGGTGAGAATCTCGGATGGGGTGTTACGGGCCTTATATACCGGAGTCAATGGAGCAATACCTTTAGATTGAGCGACTTCCAACATGTTTTGGAGATCATCCACTAGAGGGAATTCGACCCCGGCTTCGAGCAGTCCCTCTAGGACTTGCTTGTCATTTGTGCAACAAAAGTTAATTCGTAAACCATTCTTTTTAGCCAGAGTGGTGAACATCGGATTCACCGTATTACCGCCGAATAACTGCAGGAAGTCAGACTCCGCATCAATGGACTCGCGTACGTATTGCAAGCTATTAGCCTGTCTTTCCATATTGCAGATTTTAATACGGGAATCGGTTTTCAAGGCACCAGCTGCGGCTTTCTTGTCGCAGGCCAGAAAACATTGGTGTAAGCGATTTTGCCGGACGATTTCTTGGGTGGCTAATACCGCAAGTTTCTCATGACCCTTTAAGTGAACATTGAGCCAGACATTCTCCGGCATAATGGAAAGCGCTTCACGAAAGGTAGGGATTTGTTCCCCTTTAAACCCTACTCCTTTAAAGAGGCCAGCATCAAGCTTTTTAAGATCGGTAAGGTTCCAGTCCTTGACGGCTCCCGAACCATCCGTGGTGCGATCAAGGGTGGTGTCATGAAGGACAACGATTTGTTCATCCTTAGTCAGGGCTAGATCAAACTCGATCATATGGGCCCCGAGCCTAATGGACTCCATCAATGCGGCAATCGTATTTTCCGGGTGAGATACACTGGCTCCGCGATGAGCGCAAATTCCGCGGTCTGGCATTTTTACTTCGGCTTCGGATACGCCATTCCAAACCCAAAAACCTATCAGCAGGCCAAGTAATTTGTAGGAGCTCATGTTGGTTCTTCTTATGCGGTGTTATTAACGGCTAGTCGAAGGTTGGTTATTGGGGGGTAAGTGTGATAGAACTTGTGCTGGATGCTTCCAGGTCTATTTCAACGACCACTTCCGCATATCGTCCATTATCGCTAAGGCTGAAAGATTTAATAATACCTTGTGTCGGGACGTATTTCCCTTGGGGTGCTAAAAAGGTAATTTTCGCCTTTGGGAATGGTTGCTTGTATTCGTTGATGATGGTGGCCTTTGTCGAAGACAGCATTTGTACCCTGAGGGGCGGTTGTTCGTCCCGTGCAAAAGGAATGGGGGCCGTCGGATGTTTGTTGTACGTAGCATTGATTACCTTGCCGCCAAAAAGTTCGACAAGCCGAAAGCTAATGGAGTTTGACTTTCCGACGCGTTGAGTTGGGGTATTTCCCATTTTCATCAGTTTATCGCCGGGCCCATGCGCGTCGTGAATCAGAGCGATTCTAAATTCGTCGAGCAAGGCGTCCGGAGCATTGTGTTCAAACGCATTAATAACTTTGGTCTTTGCGTGGCGGTGTTTCTCAAGTTTCGCGACAACCGGCTCAATGGGTTCGTGCCATGGTAAACCGTAATTCAGCACAAATAGGTTAGAACCAAAGTTTACACCGCCTAGATCCGGACCATACCATCGGTGATGACCGTAAACCTGATGATTCCCAAAGTTGATTAGATAGGGCATTTGCAAATTGCTTAGAGCGCCCGATAGATAGGCGGCGTTCACGCTGTTGCTGGCAAGAACCATATCGACTCCTATGATGTTTGCCATAGTTGCAATACGCTGAACATATTCAGCCTGGTATTGGCCTGAAGTATCGAGATGTCCAAAAGTGATGAACCGAGGGTGTTTGGGATACTCCTTGACGATTACCACGCTGGATGGTGAGCGACAGGTGCTCGTACGCCGTCCCCCGACAATGTCGATTTCGAGGTCGTACACTCCCGGCGGAGTGTCATCCGGAAGTGTGATAACGATTTGCCGGTCGTAATAGAATGCTTTCTCGGTATCTTCTATGTAGGACAGTACGCGACTGAAGATAACCCCGCCGTTCTGGCGTCGTATTCGTACTTCATTAATCTTCGCGTCGAAGCCTAAAAACCGCGCGGTAAAATCCTCGCCTGGTTGTCGAATAGACTGATCGTTTAATCTCGGAGACCTAAAACGATATTGAGTAGTGTTTGGACTTCGACGTAAATAAACAGGTGGTGAATTACTAGGCGTGTTCTGGTTGATGATTGGTGTCGTTATCAGTTGAGAGTCCCATCCCAGGGCCTCAATTCGAATATCAAATGCTTGTCCTGCAGGAAGGGAAATCGAGCAGTTTCCGGTCAGCCAGTTCCGGCCTACGGATGATCTTACAATACGGCCCTCTTTGCTGACAATAAATCTAACGTCATTTAGGTATTCCTGTAGTTCGGCGGTAACGGCGAAGCTGAAGATTCCAAGAGGCTGATCAGCAGTCAGAAAACTTTCAACGCGCACCCCCTTCGAGTCTGGTGTCGTTGTGTGTACGAGTAGCAACTCGTGAGTTCCGGACGCGAGATTGGTGGCTGCAATGAATTCTCGTCCTTCTCGGGCGGGATAGACGGTGTTGCTTAACTCCCCATCTACATACACCGACAATTTTCCGTGACTAGGAAGTCCGGTGCCCGGATAAGAGGACGTATTCTGCCCCGCAAGGCGTATCACGAGAGAGGTCCCTGAAAAGTTCCATTTCAATGAGGCCTGGTCATCGACCGTGTATCGGTGCGGAGCATCGGCAAAGCGGAACCTATCGTCGACCCAAACGCCCTGTGTGGTAACACTGCTGTCGGTGGCGAGGGTCGATTTCCATCCAGCGGGGTAACGCTGGGTAAGGACGCCATCAGCCAACGCAGGTGCAGAGTGGACAAAGCACAGGAGGACGTATACAAAAGTAAAGCATCGCATGATGTATTTTTTCAGTAGACGATTTAAATTCGATGGTTAACGTATTTACAGTATCAATCCTACCTAATTAGACGACCCATGGCAGGCAAATTTCGGGGTCCGTAGTTTTAAGCACATAAAAATCGGCATAGTGAAATACTTGTTAAGTTGGTAGGAACTTATTGGTCGGGTTATCGTCTAGATTAGTGATCGTAAAGTAAGAGCGGAACTATCGTGCAAGAAGATTTTAATCCTTATTCCGCATCTTCCGTTTCGATGGGCAGGCCAACGGATGAATTCTCTGAGTTAGAGGAAATTCGTTTAAAATATCTGTCGCATGAAGCCGCTTTGAGGGCTGTCGGTTCGCTATTTCTGATCATCTCTGCACTCGTTTCGTCTTTGATGACGATATTCACTTCGAAGTTTGTTGATGAAGAGCTTTTTAATAATGAACGGACCTTCGTTCTAAGTTATTGGGTATTGGTCCCGATTTCTTTATACATTGGCATTAAAATGAGGAGATTGGACTATTCGATCCGCAACACGGTTGTGATAGCGGGAACGCTTATGATGTTTGCTTTTCCCTTTGGAACGCTCATTGGCCCGGGTGTGCTGTATGTGGTTTGTTGTAAAAAAGGCAGATACATTCTCAGTCAGCGATATACGAACATTCGATACTTGACGCCAGCCCTACACTATAAGACGAGGCCGTTTACGAAGATAATGGCGGTGGTTATTTCAGTCAGTGTTACCCTGTTTGCTATTTATTACGTATCCCCGCAGTTTAGAGAATTCTTGAACCTGCCGTTTGGAGTTATTTAGGCGCTCGTTCAAAGAAGACAGTCTGGCTATCGCCCCAATTATAGAATTGCCCCCCCTCAATTAATGAAGGGGTGAGCGGGTCCTGGGGTAAACTGACAGCCTGTGCTCTGGAGATCATTAGCTTGTTCCGATTTAGGAATTCGACTCGGTAACAAAATAGCCTGTTGCTTGTAGCTTTTTGCCTTGATCGGTCTGCCGCAAACGTGAGACACCGGTCCTCTTGCAAAAACCAAACTCCGGTTCGATAGGCGAGGCCCAGTCCATAGGAATCTCTGTAAGTACCTTCGGAAGTCAGTTGCAGTGTGCCGGGGCCCTCATGCCGAATCGGGTAAGAAGAATATACTCGGGTCCATTTTCCTATCAACCTATCCGATGATAAAGAATCGTTTGATTCGGACTTTTGTTGGCATCCGAAGAGTAAGAGAACGTAGCTTAGGCAGACTGCAATCCTGATGTGTCTGGTATCATATCTACGATCTGTTTTCGAGGTCTTGTTAGAACGCATAGCGTGCCGATTATGCGCATCTTTTCCCATGCAAACTTGCTCCTTTGGTAAAACTTAATTGTTGGCGACCATGTTTGTAATTTGTTACGCTTGAAATGGACGTTAAATATCAATAAGAGAGGTGATCTATGCTGCTCCACGCCAGGTATTTTATTTTATTGTTCGGAATAAGTGCATGCGCGCTTTCGTCGTTAAAGGCAGATAATCCTCAGCAAGGCGATGTAATCCGCGCGTTTCTTGGTAAGCGAACGGCACTCGAGTCGGTGTATATTCCGCCGGGTGATTTTATGATGGGGAGTACGTTAGAGGAGAAGCGATGGGCAACCGGTATAGAAGGTGGGGCTCAGGCAGGGACGGACCGAGAAAGTTTTGAGGGTGAACCTCGCCGCGTAAAGGTTCATCATGGGTTTTGGATGGGCCGCACGGAAGTGACCGTTGGTCAATTCCGGCGATTTGTAGAAGTGACGGGTTACATAACGGATGCGGAAGGCCTCGGCGGTTGGACGCAGGTGTTTGACCATTCATGGGACAGATATTTTCACCATTCGGGAATTAAACACCCTTGGAAAAAAAGCGCAATTCACAGTTGGCGTGATCCGAATATTGGGATTCCCCTAAAAGATAATTATCCGGTTGTTTGTGTTAGTTATCGGGATATGAAAGCATTTTGTTCTTGGTTGACGGAGCACGAAAGCAAAGCTGGCAGGCTGCCTAAGGGATTAAGATATCGTCTCCCTACCGAGGCAGAGTGGGCATATGCCTGTCGCGGTGGCCGTAAAGATAGCTCGTATTTCTGGTGGGGTAACGACCTAACAGAGGGCCGAGGGCGTTTTAATATTTCTTCCGTTGATTTTCTGCCTGGCCGTAATATGGTTTGGCCGTTAGCAAATACTCCCTGGAGTGATGGCTATGCGTTCATGTCTCCGGTCGACCAATATGGTAAGAACGGGCGGAATGGTTTCGGTTTGGCGGACATGTGCGGTAACGTTTGGGAGTTTACCTTAGACCAATTTGACCCGACTGGTGGACACGAAGAGCTTAATTATGCCGATGCAAATGCCAAGACGGTGGTGAGGCCGGTTTGTCGTGGGGGCAATTATTTTGATGTTCCCGGCAACGCACGCTGTGCTGTTCGACTAGGGATTTTAGGCGTGCAATATTCCGACTCGCGGGACGGTTTTCGGGTTTGCCTGGGACTCAGGCAAGAGACAAAGGCTGTGACCCAGTAGGACTACGTATAAATTGACAAACTTTGATTAGAATGACAAAACATGTTGGACCTCACCCTGGAACAGTAAAAAGTCCTAATCTGTCGCTGTAAATCCTCCGATGATGCTCGTAAGGCCTGACTTTGGCTAACCAAGCCGAGTGAATATTGCCACAGAAATCACTCTTAGCTAAAATAGAAGACAAAGACGATTTTTCTGTCGTCTGGTGAAAAGCTCTTTGATTGGAAGAAGATGATGCTCAATCGACGTAACATCCTGCAAGGTATGGCTGTTGGCGCTGGTGCTGTTATGACAGCTGCAATGAAACCTGGCAACGCAATGGCAACTCCGGGAACGGGGCGGACGACGAAACGTGTTATCTTTTTTATGCAGAATCAGGGGTTTGATCCCAAGACTTGTATTCCGGAAGGTATGAGTAGCAGCGGTTCTTTGGCCAATGCCACGCTGCCAGAACCTATCAGCCCGCTGGAGTCCTATAAAGATCGTCTGCACATTATTAATGGTCTGCACGGAACCCATACGACCCCTTCTCATAGCGCCTTTTTTGGTGCCTTGGGTGGATATCGAGGAGGTGATGGAGTTCCTCCTAGTGCATCGACGATCGACTATGAAATAAGTAAGCTGCTTCCAGAGACATTGCTTCCACATCTTTGTATTGGGATGGATTCTATTGAGAACATGACCACAAAGCCTACGGTAGCTAATCTATCAGCAAGTGGAACTGGTCAGCCGATCTTTATGCATTCCAATCCAAATCATCTATATCAGATGCTTTACGGCGGGATCTCCACGGGGGACATTCGTAAACAACACGAAGCCAAATCTAATTTGCTGACACAGGTTGAAAAACTCGCTAGCGCAAAGGGTCGATCGTTACCAGGCACCGCGGCTCAGCGTTATGGCCAATTTGTTCAGGGATTTCGTGATACGAACGGATTGCAAGATCGACTAAGTAAAGTATCAGCTCATTTGCGAAAATTCGCACCAGTCGTTGATGAGCGTTATTCCAATCCGGAATTTGAGACGGATTGGCATGACGCTCTCCTTGAACTAGGTATTTCCGCACTGACATCCGGTATTACCAACACTCTCACCATCGGTTCCGGCCGAGGTGAGATATTCGGTGCCTGGAAAGGAATTGGGGTGGAAAAACAGGGTCACGATCTCGGCCACATTGCTCAACCCGATAATCCTATTTGGATAAAGATTCGACAGTACAACAGCCAGATGCTTGTGAAACTTATGGAGGCGCTTGATAGTATTCCAGAAGGTAGCGGTTCCATGATGGATCATACACTGATTGTTTACACGAGTAACAATGCTGATAAGCAACACACGAGCGGGGCTAATTGGCCTGTAATGCTGCTCGGGAATTTGGATGGGGCCTTCAAGACGGGTTGTTTTACACAATTGGATGGTAAACGCCCAATCAATGCTCTTTACACTTCTATTTTGCGGGTTGTGGGATCGAATGTTGATCGCTTTAATATGGATGAAAAACTTGCGAAGAAATTCGACAGTGCTTCAGGGCCCGTGAAGGAAATTCTTACATGATCCGGCAGCTAGCCTTCTGGTTCGCCTTGCTTCTGTTTTGCGGCGATCCACTCGCGAATGCTGATCAGTACATCCCCGGCCGACCCGTAAATAAAGGCTTTGCGGAATTTGCTGAACCCTTCCTCGCAAAACATTGTGTAGACTGCCATGGTGGTTCGGATCCAGCGGGGAATCTTTCTCTCGGTAATCTTGGCGGTGTGGATTCGGCCAATGCGGACATTTGGAAAAGTGTCTGGGCCCAAGTCACTCTTAGAGAAATGCCTCCGCGTGATGCCGACCAGCCTGAAGTATTATCGCGATTACAAATGTCGGACTGGATCGTTGGTGAATTGACCCGTGCCTTGCAGGGCAAAGGCGGGTTTGTTGATCATCAGGATCCTAACAAGGCCAATTTCATTAATCACGCCTTGCTCTTTGGGGATCTGCCAAAGCAAATTAAGCTCATTCCGTCATCTTCTCCCACCCGAATTTGGCGGGTTACACGTGAGGAACATATCACCCGGTTGAATGAGTTGATTAATAAGGAGCCGGCTTACCAGCCCGCTAAACCCGGCCAGCGCACTCAAGGTGACGTGGTCCCCACCAACCATGGTGGTGAATTGAAGATGTATTTTGGGACAGATCGGATTATCCAGTGGCAAGGCGGTACCGTTGCTTATGCTACAGCCGTCAAAAGTGTCCCGGCCATACTGTCGACAGCAAGAAAACACGGGTTAGAAAACTACCCTGCTTTCTATACCGTCAATAGTGCAGAAGCCACACAGATTATGAATGTAGCGGAGGACGTGCTCCGCTACATGGCTGACGGGCCGCTTAGTATTGCGAAACCCTATCAGATCACAGATGACCCTAATTCTATTAAGGATAAGATGGTAGGCGACCTGCGAGGGTTGCCCACGAGTCTTGTCTACAGCACGAAAGTGATGCGCCCGCTTACACCGGTGTATGATCTGCTTGAACTTCGGGAGCCAACTGAGCAGGATCAGCGTAAAGCGGTTGATTTTATGTTTGAGGCCCTGACGTTCCGAGAACCTTCGGTGGCGGAGTCGGATATCTATATGCAATTGGTGAAGGAATCGATAGAAAAACTCGGTAACAAGGATGGTACGATCCTTGGCCTCTCCGCCATTTTCTTAGATCGTGATGCCCTATTCCGCCCGGAGTTAGCAGAAGATGGCGAAACGGATGAATATGGTCGTGTAATGTTGCAGGACTGGGAATTAGGCCTCGCAATTAACCACGCATTTAGTTACATCAAACCGGACGCCGCATTGCGAGAAGCGATTGTTTCTGGAAGGGTTCGTACCAGAGAAGATGTGCGTCGAGAGGTTGAGCGAATACTTGAAGACGACACGATTCGGAAACCGCGTGTTCTTCAGTTCTTTCGCGACTATTTCGATTACGATCTTGGTGGTTACATTTGTAAAGATTCAAATGCTCTCACGCAGGCAGGTGTTTCTAATCGTGGCACGGCGCATTATCGTGCAATGTTTGATGCGACCGCGAGTACCGATAGGCTTGTAGAAATCATTCTTGAGAAAGATCAGGATGTATTTCGACAGTTACTGACAACCGATTTGGCAATTGCTACGAAATCAGATGCGATCTATTTGGGTAAACAGAACTCGCCTGACGAGCGGAAAGCATCGATTCAGGCAGAAGAAAAGTATCAGCAAGAACTAAAAAAGAAGCTCGCGGACGAATTAGAGAAATGGAAGAAAGAGAATCCGGGAAAAGAGCCTCCTAAAGCTAAAAAGCAACCAGCAAGAAATTTGAATCACAACGTTACTCCAGTAGAGATTGTTGGCGATAAAGAATTCGCTCGTGTCAGTCGGCGTAGTTTCGGCGCCGGATCTATGAAACCTGAGCGTACACTGACTACCACGACGCAGGGGCAGCGAATGGGATTGTTGACCCACCCGGCATGGTTGGTTTCCCATTCCGATGCAATGGACAACCACGCAATTCTCCGTGGACGATGGATTCAGGAACGTTTAGTCGGCGGCGCAATTCCGGATGTTCCAATAACGGTCGATGCCATGCTTCCTGACGAGCCTAACAATTCGTTACGAGAGCGAATGCGAGTTACTCGTGAAAATTATTGCTGGAATTGTCATCGTAAAATGGATCCTTTAGGTTTGCCGTTTGAAATGTTTAATCATGCGGGCTTATATCGAGAATTCGAATTAGGTGAAGTCGTGGATACTTCGGGCGAGATTATCGATTCCGGTGACCCGTCGTTGGATGGAAAGGTCTCCAATGCCTTGGAGTTAATAGAGAGGCTTGCTAACAGCCGGCGAGCCGAGCAAGTGTTTGTTCGGCATGCGTTCAGATTCTGGATGGGGCGGAATGAGACTTTGCATGATGGCCCCATTCTTCGTGATGCTTATCAATCCTATAAGGAATCCGGTGGCAGTATGAAGGCTTTGCTTACTTCTTTATTGACGTCAGACGCATTCTTGTATCGGACAAGATAAGTTTGATCCTGATGGCTGCGCCGCTGCTTACGGTGTTAAACGCATATAGACATCGAGTTCTCCGGAGTTGTCATGGAGCCTGTTGAAGCTCTCTTTGCAACGAACGAAAAGTAATCCGTCTTGAGGCGCAGGGAACGATGCTCTTTCTCCAAGTTCGAATTCCGCACTGAGCTTGAAATCATTAAATATTATGCCCATTAGGCTTCCATTCCCGCGATCATTTCCGCGAGCGGTTACTTCATCCTTCTCGGCAGTTAATGACCATTTGCCTACGGCGGCAATATCATATGCCTTTCCTTTTTCCAAAATAAGTCCCGACGCCTGCCAGCCGTACTTAGCTTTGACTTTAACCTTAAGTTGCCTGGAGCCATTCAGGCGGGAGAATGTCCTGTTCCATTGCCATGCGCAGAGGTCATTGCGATAGCCATTTTGTAGATGTTCCAGAAAAAAAGCATACTCGAACGATATCTGAGATGCGATATCTCCGTAGGTAGCCTCAAAAGAAACGGTAGGCTGTTGTTGCATGAGCGCGATGGCAAGCGGTTTGAATCGCCCCGAGTAGTTAGGGTTATTGGCTAACAGTTGGCAGAGTGCCCATCGCCATGCATAATCCTGCCAATTTCCAGCCGGCACCCTTCCGGGTACAGCAATTTCCAGTAAAGACTTTTGAGGGGATTTTTGGAGGTAATCAAGCACAGGTGGGGGAAGGCTGACTTGAGTTTCTCCCGGCCGCCAGTATTGCCCAAGTTCCGCGATACCCTCTGCTAACCAGGTAGGCCCAGTAGATCCAAAAGTAAGAGAACAAAATCCATGGGTGCTCTCGTGTTGTACAACACCATGATCAGCACAGGAATAAATTACCGCTCGACGATTATTGCCGACAGATGAAGAAAAACAAATGCCTGCACCTTCTTTGATCTTCGCGATACCGGCTGGCTCCTGCAATATATTGTCGGGCCATCGGGTGATATCATCCACGATAAAACCTTCGATGATAGTAGAAGGCCTGGCACGAAAATATCCGCCAAGTAATGAATGCATCGTCTCCAGTTTTTCTAATAACACCCTGGCTTCCAACTCGGAGATATCACTCATGAAGATAAAATTCTGAGACCTGATCATGCGAGGGTTCATCGGCGTGTTACTTAAATTCGCATATTTCTTGCGGAGTGCGTTGTCAAAGTTGTCTCGACTGATGGGCCTGTATTTTGTTGTTAGCGAGATTTCCTTCAAGATAGAATCGCCTGTGTTCAACTCCTGAATCGTTGCGCGTTGAATCTCCATGGAGGCGGAGATCAATTTAGGGTCTGTGCTGGTAAATTCAATCACGCAGTTTGGCTGTAATTGGAAGGAAAGTATCTTCACTTTTGTATGTTGATTTCCCGGGACGTTAATAAGGAGCCGGTCGTTGACAACTTTGTTGTAAGTGGCCGTTAATTGATAGGACTGGTACTCGTTAGGTGAAGTTTGTTTCGGTCCGATCGGTAGGATGCCGGCAGAATGAGTACCGATCAATAAGTTTAGGGAAGCTAGTCTGCCACTGGTTTTCCCAAGGCGGTTGAAGTTGCCTTCAAATTGAAGAATGTCGCCGGCCGTCAACACGTCTGGTCCGAAACGCCCGACCATCATCGTTTCCAGAGGTGCCCTTAAACGCGTGCCATTTCCCAGAATTACCGTTGGTGTTTTTGGGTCGATGGACATCAATGCCTCGATAGTACGTCCATCATTTGTTCTGATCGCGATGTTCTGTCCTGATGTTGAAACGACGGTTCCCTGAACGGTGGTTTCCTTGGTAACCAATATTTGTGCATTCAGGTGTTCTAGACCAAGAAAAACACCGGCTATGCAAAATATTGTGATACGCAGGTAAATTCCTATAGACACCAGAAGGGCTCCTTTGAGCTGATATGTCAACTCAGGCATTGATTTAAAAAACTGACAGCGGCTTATAAACGCCTAGTGTGTATCATAACGAGGAGACTTCCCGAGCGCGTAGGGCAAGTCACCCGATCACACGAAAAGTGGTTGGCAGGTCTAAAAATAACAAAAAATTACATGTTACGTGTCCATTATCCGCAGAAATTGCTGGTTAATCCTAGCTTGGGACGTGTACTCCGAAAATGCCTTTCCAAGTTAGGTCACTGTTGTTAAGGGCTCCCTATATTGCCTTTCGCAACGGTGGCTGACTATTTAATGAGAAAAATGTGTGCAAACTAACTATCGTTGGTGTTTCATCTCAGGTCGTAAATCTTGAGTTGGAGCTGAGAATAGTTTGGTAGGCCGCAGTGTACAATTCAAAATAAAGTCGTGTAATTGTTTGGAATTGCGGGTGTCGAACGTGAATGACCAACGAGACCGGATCGCCAAAGAAGCCATGGGGTACCGTATCGAGCTAATTGCTTATGCGCGTGCCCTTGTTGGGGATCATGCAACTGCTGAAGATATTGTTCAGCAAGCCATTCTGGTGGTCTTTGATAAGTATGAACAATTCCGCGAGGGCACCTCAATGCTTGCGTGGTGTCGTGGAATAGTTCGGATCGAAGTACTGAGATTTAAGGGACGACGGAGCAAGGAGCGAACACTTGCGGTTTGTTTACTAGACGATGCGATTAGCGCTGCTTATGAAGAGTTTCAGACGCAACGGAGAAGTGAAGAATTAGACGCCTGGCGATCGGCTTTGCGGGAATGTTTGAATCGCGTTTCAGAACGGGGGCGTGGAGTAATGCAAGCGCGGTTTGTCGACGGACTAGGGTATAGTCAGATTGCGGAACAACTCGAAATGACGATAGAAGCAGTGAGGAAGTCGCTATTCCGTCATAAAAAGAAGTTACGGTCATGTGTAGAGGCAAGTAAGAGGCAGGACTTATGAACGACGATGTCAATTTAGAAGATTTGATTGATCGGTATTTGAACGGTGAATTAGATGACGTTGATAAAGAATGGCTTGCTTTCCGATTGGATAGTGATGCCAAAGCACGGCAGGAGTTCGTGGAGTTTGTAAACTGGGATACCGAAATACGGTCTGCGTTGAACCAGAATGCGTCATCTGCCTCTAATCTCCTTCCCGGTGAAGTTGGGTTTAGAGCGCTTTCCAAAAAAGACGGGTCAGGAAAGTTGTCCTCTTCATCACTGGTGCTGGCAGTGACGATTGCGTTTTGCTTGGCGATCGTGGTCAATCAATTGATGTTTCGGGGAGACAGAAAACAACAAGAACCAACAGAACTTGCGCCGCGGCAGTTACCAGCTTCAATCGCACGCGTAACGGGGTTAAATGGGGATTTGATCTGGACTGGTGATCGCGGCCAAATTGTAAGAAGCCCTAAGGTTGGTATGGAATTAGCTGGGGGAACAATCGAGGGATTGGCGCCGGACTCTTGGTTTGAGCTTCGTTTTAACGATGGTTCGACGGTCATGATATCGGGCTCTTCGCTTTTAACCTTCGGTGATGACGGACAAAAAGTTCTGCGTCTTAGAGAGGGCCATCTTTCTGGTAAAGTGTCACCGCAACCTAAGGGTAAACCTATGGTGGTTAGCACGCGTTCCGCGGTTCTTAATGTCCTTGGGACTCAATTCAACATGGAGGCCAATTTATCGTCTACGGATCTTATGGTGAGCGAAGGATCGGTGCGGTTTAAACGTTTTAGCGACGGTAAGGAGGTTGTTGTGGAGGCGCAGCATCAGGTGACCACAGATCACGAAAAGGGCTTACTTCCAATTCCTGTGCCTCGATCTGCGTTCAACTGGAAGAGTCGAGTTGATGGACAAGTTGGGAATTATGGTAAATGGAAGCCCGCGACATTGGACACTCCGGCGTCATTGAAGGCAATCCCTCTTGTTCCTGCCGAAAATCCCGACGTGACACTTTATTTAGCGGGGATGTCAGTCAATCGATCGGATGGCTCGCCGGTTGTTGTGATGCCGCATTCGCAATTCGTGGTGCGTGGGAAAATGAGATCAGAGTCGCGGGTCTATTTTGGTATTCGAGTTAAACATCCCAATGGAGAATATGCGGGGATGTTTAGGGGGGACCTAAAGAATCAGCAACCAATAACGAAAATAGATGAAACGGGCAGGTTTGAAGCGGTTTATCAACTGAAGCAGTTTACAATAGATCCTGTCGTCGTGGCCAGACGGGGGGGGAACGCCTCCAGCCCTGATGGCTTGGTATTGGACGGTGTTTGGGCGTTCACGCACACCAAAGACCCGTCCGGCTTGGAAATCTTTGATGTTGAGTTACTGCCGCCCAGCAATTGAAAAAGGCGATCACGGAAAAATAGTAGATTAGCCGGCTCGGTCTTCCAGATTATTAAACGTAAATGAACCACCTTCCAAAGATATTTGCCGTCCTTACCTTCGGGATGTTTCCAGCGGTTCTTTTTAATGCGCCGGTAGTTGGTGACGAACCTACAATCATAAAGAAATCCGAACAGCAAGCGAAGGTTGAGCCCAATATCGTGTTGATGTTAGCGGATGATCTGGGATCATCGGATATTGGATGTTATGGCGGTCCTGTCAAAACGCCTGTTTTGGATAGGTTGGCGGCGGGCGGTGTAAAGTTTACGAACTTCTATTCAGCCGCTCCTGTTTGTTCTCCTGCTCGTGCTTCCCTGCTTACGGGTCGGCATCACTTAAGAACAGGGGTGTACACGGTAATACAGGATCATATGCATGATATGCATCTCGAAGCGAGTGAAGTCACGATCGCGGAATTGCTAAAGACGAAGGGCTATGAGACGGCTCATGTCGGTAAGTGGCACCTGGGGACACCGTTTCGAGGCAGAAAAAAACCGTGGATCGACGAGCAAGGTTTCGACTATTGGTTCGCGACGGACCTAAATGCCGCCCCATCCCACAAGGATCCCGTAAACTTTTGGCGCAATCGTGAGCGTGTTGGTGAAATCAAAGGTTATGCCTGCCAAATAGTCGTTGATGAGGCGATCGGCTGGCTTAAGAATCACCGGAATGACCAAAAGCCATTTTTTATTAATATGTGGTTTCATGAGCCGCATGCCCCTCTTGCTGCTCCTCCGCAAATTATCAAAGATTATGGGGAACCAGATGATCAGGCCGCTATCTACTCAGCGACGATCGATAATACAGATCGAGCCATTGGAAGACTTGTTCAACATCTCAAAACAATCGGTGAATTTGAGAATACGCTCATTATTTATACCTCGGACCATGGAAGTTACCGGCAAGAGCGGAATGGTAATTTACGAGCCGGGAAGGGNTCGATGTTCGAAGGCGGCATTAGGACACCCTGTATTTTTCACTGGCCGGATGGAATTGAAGGNGGCCGAATACAGGCTGTCCCCGGCGCGGCAATCGATATTTTGCCAACCGTTTGCTCNATAGCAGGGGTTGATTACCAATCGGGNCCNCATNTTGATGGNTCNGATTTGGTCCCNTTGCTNAGNGNCTCNGCGGNNNCCTTCCAGCGGNANCAGCCACTCACNTGGCACTCCCCGNTNAGTAATCCTGTNGCCGTTATTCGNGAAGGTGNNTACACGCTAGTGGGATTNCGTCAGGAGGAATTCCCGAAAGATAGTGACGCTATTACCACCGTGATGGCAAAGATGCGTGTTNATTTGGAAAAACATATCGGTAAACAACTCAGCNCGCGTGAACTGTGGCATGAATGCTACAACAATCCCTTAAACACNGCGGAATACAAGAAGTTGCGAGGTGAATTTGTCACCCTGAATTCGTTTCAGGAGCGATGGACCNCGATGATCAAGTCTGGTGTCGGTGGAATNAGTAGGGTNNAGCTTTTCGATCTATCNTCNGACCCAACGCAGCAGAAAGACTTATCAAAGGNTTTGCCNNAGCTGAAAAGCCGCTTGGAAAAGAGGTTAATGATTCTTCATCAGGAGATNATTCAGGAAGCTCCGATCTGGGGAGATGACGCTTTGAAATCGGGAGAAAATGGGAGTGATTCGATGTTTCCCATCCGACTTCAAACCACCTTTGACGCCTTTGCTTATGTAAATCGGATTCCCACCTTCCCACGCAAGGACGAAACTCAGGATAGTCTGGCCCAACGCATCCTCAGCCGACTGGCCAATCAGGAAGGCCGGATTCTCGTAAAATTGCCGCCGGAAATGAATCACTACACGTATAGTGGATTTAAGTTGGCCGTCGAAGGCGTGAACTCCACAACTTCTGGACGTTGTATACGGTGTCATCATTTACCCGGGTTTGCGAGTATAAGTGACGATGGTGCTGATGTACCCTCATTGCGTAACAAAAGTTTTTCCTTGCCGATGTTAGAGACGCTGCTTCAAAATAAAACACACCAGGACATCAAATTAAACAAGACGCAGCGCATCGAATTATTAGCTTTAATCTACTCCTTAAAAGATCTGTCTGCAGAACAGTATCGAGAGGCAATTTTGGAAGCTACGGTTTTAGATACGTCAGGAGATGTTAGGAAATGAATTTTGCACCCAAGTTAATATTTGTTCTCGTTCTTTTGCAGTCACCGCATTTAAGTGCAGCGGGTAAGGCCACTATTAGTGGTAAGGTGTTAGGCATAAATGGTTCCGGCATCGAGGGCGTCATGGTTTCAGCGGTGGATGATGAAAAACGCAAATGGGTGTCCGTCTTCACGCAGAAAGATGGGACGTTTTCGATAACGGGACTTCGACAGGTTGATCATAAGGTGCGTACACGGTTGATGGGCCTTGCAGACGAATGGCGTAGCGTCGTGAAGGCGGGCACCAAAGATTTGGTGATCGAAACGAGAGCGGCACTTGGTGAAGAACTTGAAATCCAACGACCTGCCAGCAGTGCCTTCAGTATGCTCAAATTTGAAAACCCGCGCGACAAGATGAATTTTAAAATGTTTTGTACTTACTGTCATCAAGTTGGGACGCCTGGTTTTAGAACACCGGAAAAGCCAGTCGATTGGCAGACGATGATACGCCGTATGGATGGCTTCGGTGGGTTGTATCGTCACACTCAGGAAACGATAGTCGACCGTTTACGGAAAACGTATTCAGAAGACGGGGTTGCGAAATGGCCTAAGTTCAATCCACCCCCTGCCCCGACTGGGGCGGCGGCAGCGGCTGAAATTACGATGTGGGAACTGGACGAATTGCATCAGGGATCGTTTCATGATCTGGAAATGGGACCAGATGGTAAAATTTACGCGGTCAACATTAGTAAGGGCCGGTTGATCATCTTAGATCCTGTTTCTGGCGAAACCCAACGGATTCAATACCCGAAGGGCGCCCATGGTCCCCATTCTATTGAAACTGCAAATGATGGTAGCCTTTGGACGACGATGTGTGCGTCTGGACAGATGGTTCGTTTCGATCCCTTTGGACAACAATTTGAGACGTATAGCAGCGCGGAATACCCTAAACCTCGTGGAGGTTATCCCCATACCTTGAGGATTAATCCCCGGGATGAGGAAGGCCTCATTTGGTATACGGACGCTGGCTCTAATTCGTGTTTTTCATTGCACCCTATTACACATGAGGTCAAGGAATACAAATTACTAAGTGCAGGTCAGGCGATTGCGGCCGGGCGAGGTGAATCGCGGGGAATTACGCCCTACGGGATCGATTACTCGCCCGTGGATGGTTCCATTTGGTATTCAAAGCTTAACGGCAATCGCATTGGACGGATTGATCCCACTCAGGACGATGGTGGAGTGACCGAGTGGAATCCTCCATTCCGCGGTCCGCGTCGCCTACACGTTGCACCGGATGGGATGGTTTGGGTGCCTGGGTTTGGTTCGGGGGTCTTCGGGAAGTTTGACCCGGAGAAAGAGAAGTGGACAGTCTACGAACTGCCCGATTCCGAAAATCAAACTCCTTACGCTCTCAACGTTGACAAAGACGGCATCGTTTGGATTTGTGGAACGGCAAACGATACGATCAATCGTTTCGACCCAGAATCCGAAGTGTTCGTGGAGTTTCGGCTTCCAATGAGGGTTTCGTATACCCGGGAAATCGAGTTTGATGATGATGGCAACGTATGGACCAGTACTTCCGGCCCGGCTCGTCATATGGAACGTGGAGTGGGGGCAGTGATTAAGATTTCGTTACCCAAACAACTACCCGCAGGAGGTGGAGTCAAGCTAGTTCCAAAATACTATGACGGGACGCATGAAGTGGGTAATTTAGCGGCTGCGCCAAATCCTGTAACTCGCCGTCCGGACAATCGCGCTCTCTTTGCCAAAATCGATAAGGCGGAGATGCCAAAAGCCTATTTCGATCAGCCTCATCAAAAATACGTGGATTCCCGAATGGCTCAAATCCACAATCAAAATCGCGACAAGGTCGGACAGCTGTGGAAGGATTTCTGTAGGTTGAATCCGGATCGAAACCGGGATGGCCAGATGTTCGTTCGCATCATGGAATACGTGGCGACGCTTGATGTTGCAGGCTCTCAACGGCGGTTCGTCAGGAAATGGCAGCATTATAATTTTGGTGGAGCCCTGAACAATCTTGCCGGACGTTCGATCGAACACGGCAAGGTTGTGTTTGAGCAGGCGACGTGTAATCGATGCCATAGTATTGAAGGCAACGGTGCTAAGCTTGGACCGGATCTCACGGGCATCTCAAAAAAGTACTACGGCGCCAAGTTGTTAGAGCAAGTGATTCGTCCTTCATCGCAAATCCACAAGGACTTTCAACCACAGTTGATTGTTGTGGATACTGGTCAGGTTCTTACCGGAGTGGTGATTACCCAAACGGAAAGACAACTTACCTTGTTGCCGAATATGCTAAAGCCTGAAAAAACTCATGTGCTAGACAAGTCTTCTATCGATGAGCAG
>PAAT01000147.1 GCA_002698965.1 Rhodopirellula sp.
CGCAACTGTTCCACATCCGGTGGATCGTCCGACTTGGAATACAAATCATACGGATTGAACAGCTTCACATATTCCAGCATCTTATGATCATGTTCATCCATTAAATGCCGGTAAGCTCCCTCACTATGCCAGGGATAGAACGAATGGTATCGAATCATTGCAAGTCCTTCCTCCGGCAAATATTCTTTACACACATTAAACATATATTCGTCATGTCCCCAGGAAAGCATCACATTTCGCAATCCACAGTTTGGTTCATAAATACCAAATGCCGAATTGTATTCTGGATTCCCAAAATCCGGATTCTGGGAAAAGAAATCGTGATACACAATCGACGAGTCAAACCGACAACCGACAGGAAACGTATCCCCGGTTACGCACCATTGAGGTTCGTCAAACAGGCACAGGATTTTTCCCAGATCATGAATTAACCCGGTCAATACGAACCAAGGTGGGTGGCCATCTGCTCGAATCGCTTCCGCTGTTTGCAACAGATGCTCAATCTGACTCAAATTAGTATCCGGGTCACTATCATCTACCAAAGTATTAAGAAACTCCATGGCTTCCCAGATACTCATCCGGCGTTTTTCCAACTTAAGAAATTCATCGCGTTTCTGGCGATTCACTTTGACCGTTTGTTGTCTATGATTCAAACAATAGAATTCTCTGACATGTTCAGGGGCATCAACGTAACTGCGGAATGCCTCTGTCTGCTTTGCGTTACTCGGTTCTCGATCTTCCGGGTAACGTCGCAATAAATCGTCGTCCCAATCATCCAGAGAGCTTAAAGGGTTTTCTGAATCTGTCATTTTTTCGCCTCTTGGATACAAATCAACTCCCGAATTGTATGAGCGAACAATTGCCCATCGACAATCGACAGAGAAGCTCGATGGTATGATTCTCCGGCAGGGCCCAAATCGTTAATATCAACAACCGCGCGCTGGTCGAGAGAATCCACATTCCAATCAATCACAAAAACCGTTCCGTTGATTACCGGAAGATAGAGATAGCGTCCAGCGACGGTCGGTGTTGAACTCGCAATATGTCCCCATCCACTACCCTGGGAACGCTGATCACCGAAGACTTTAAAACCTCGGGAATTCTTCATCGAGTTTGGCTTCACTGTCTGCAATTTAAGAGGCTTGGCATCCTTTGACTGATCGTAGTANAGATACTCATCTTCCTTCCCAACTCTGGCATCAATCTGTAACGGTAATTCCAGATACTCGACATCTCCGGTTTCAACATTAACACGTCCCAACCAAGGTCTCACATAACTACGAAAATAATGATACTTTCCCACTAACAGATTTGAGGTTTGTGTGATCATACGTTTATTTTTTCCCAGACGGAGATCGGCACTAAAGTTTGGTGGTATCTCTCCGCCGTATACCTTTGTGGGAATATTCATAATGATCGAGACTTTATTTAAGATTTCACCGGTTTCACCAGCAACCGTAAGATGATCTCCCTGATGGAACAGGCAAACATTATTTTTATACAAACAATAACTTGCTGTGCTCATAAACCCTTCGAGTGGCAGGGTCCAAATCGTCGAGCCATCTGCCAGATTCACCAGCGACACGCCGGCTGGTTTTTCAGGAGGGCCATGCCCTCCTCCCCGTCCAACCACGGCAACATCACGACCGTCACGAAGTTGTTGAGGCACGATTGAATTGCCCATATTGACTCCGCACTTGGTGGTCCAGATTTCATCACCAGTTTGAATATCTAAAGCCTGCAATTGCGTCCACATTTCCGGAGGAGCATCCGCATATTTATGAGGAAAAACACCATTGGGCTCAGGAGGATAAACCTGTCGGGTAAATACAAATTTGCCATCTAAAAGAAAAGGCTGCGTTCGATTCACACTCAGAATTTCACGTGTCCAGAGCGGCTTACCTTTCAGGTCAAAGCAGGCAATCCTGCCCGATGCGTTNATGAAGACCACTCGTTCTCCGTCGCATACTGCTGGTGGTGAAGTACTATCTCCGAAACAACCAGATAGTCGTAATGGGTATTTACCTGGAATATCACGTTTCCANAGCACTCGGCCATTACGCACATGAACACACCAGGCAACTATATTGTTTCCNAGCTTCGAGTCTTCCCGCACTTCTTCATAAGTNGTAAAAAAGACACGATCATTGCATACTACCGGAGTACTNTGTCCTGTCTCGGGCAGGGTCAGCTTCCAGGCTATATTCCGTTGCTGAACAACACTCCAATCAGAAGGGGCAGCTTGCCGCACCTGAAAGTTCCCATTGGGACCGGCGGCCTGATACCAATCTTCTCCCCATGTCACTGAATCCACAACCATGTAAGCCATGATCGCTAATAATCCGGGAACCAGTTTCTGTAAACGAAAATCCTTCATTGGGTCTTTCCGTAAATAGACATTAGCGATTTGATTTGCCAGCGGCATCCAGTAGCAATGAATTGGAAACATTATTCCCGAAATCCTCGAATCGGTCGAATGTCCAAACCACTTTCTTATTCTTAGGGTTGAGTTCTACCAAGAGCGGTTGTCCCGGTCCTGCGTGGCAGTTACCAATGACATAGTTACCATTGGGAAGTACTTCCAATGTCGTTATCCAGGCAAAGACAATTCCCTCAAGGTCCTTCTGGCGAATCTGCCAAACGACTTTCTTTTCAGCAGTCACTTCCAAAACAGCATGACCGTTACCGCACCCAATGAGCGTATTTCCGTTCTTCAGTCGTAAAGCTGAAAATGCCTGATTTCCATAGGCGTCAGGCCCGTGACCACCGGCGCGTTCCTGAAAGAGTGGTACCTCGTACTCCCAAATAACTTTACCTGATTTTGAATCGTATTCCCGAATCTTACCATCACCTTCGTGACAGACGAGATAGTTTCCATTTTCAAGCTGACGAGCCAAACGAGTATCACGGTGAGGATGGGGGTTATCAACAACGAGCTTTGTTTCTTTAACAATTTTGCCATCCCGATTCACTTCGATAATCCGTCCGACACCGGATTCAGCAATCATGACATTACCATTCGGCAATGGTTGGAATGCGTGTACTTCCAAACGTTTCCCTTCATTACCGTTCTGAGTTCGACTGTTATAACTCCAGACCACCTCTTTGGATTCACGATCTATTTCAACCACTTCACCCATATTACGTTGCACCATCACGTTTCCATTTTCCAGAACATGAATATCATGGATTCCTCCAAATGACATCTGCCAACTGGTCGTTCCATCTTTTTCCACAATCTGCAATCCTGACTTTCCGTGAAGCAAAACCCGATGCTTCGCTAAAACAGTCGACGTTAGAAAAAGACATAAAATGGCTGCGGCTATATAAAAACGTTTCATCACAATAAAATCCGATTTTTAAATCTTGGTGGCTAATTAATCTAGTTATTGTAGCAATAAACAAATGCACTCGTTATTTTGTTCATGCATATCTCTCCCAATGTAAAAACCTTGGCACCAATTCATGAGCCTTCTCCATTCAAAAAACGTCCGCCACAAGCACGTCGTCATCGTGGATTATGACGAACGGTGGGTCGAGTCTTTCCAACAAGAATCCGAGAACCTGAAGAAAATGCTAGGGACGATCCTTATCGAGGCTCACCACATCGGAAGCACTTCAGTGAAAGGTTTAGCTGCAAAACCGGTAGTCGACATATTGTTAGAAGTATCCAGTGTCGTCGAGATTGACAACCTGCAGGCCGCTATCAAAAACAGCGGCTATCAATACTGGGGTGAGTATGGAATTACCGGCCGTCGTTACCTGACCAAAGGAACAGAACGCCGCACTCATCACATTCACAGCTACGAAGCGGGCAACAAGGAAATCGATCGGCATCTTGCCTATCGCGATTATTTAAGAAAACACCCGACTATCGCGGCAGAATATGAAGCCTTAAAAAGACGTGTGGCATCTCAGTGCAATCACGATATTGAGAAATATTGTGACGGTAAAGATGCGTTCATCAAACACCATGAACAACTGGCTTTAAAATATATTGCCTCGCTTAAATCTAAATCCTCCGGGGAGTAATCTATATTCTCTTGTCGACAGCGATCTGGTTCACCACTGAAGTCATCAGGCTCACAGAACATTGGTGTATCTCNAAGGGGTTCTACCATCGATCGTCAGGTCGTTGAGAAAAACTGGGATATCACAATCCAACGAACCTTAGGCGTCAATCATATCGTGCAGAACTTCGCCACCGATATCCGTTAGGCGACGNTATCGACCAGCATGCAGATAGCGTAGCAACTCATCATCGAGCCCCATGAGATCGAGCAGCGTCGCATGCACATTACGAATATGAATCGGTTCCTCTGCAGCTCGTAAACTAAAGTCGTCTGTGCCACCGATCGTTGCACCGGCTTTAACATTTCCTCCGGCCATCCACATCACCAGTCCATACTTATTGTGGTCACGCCCTGGCGAGCCCCCAATACTACCAGGAACNAAGGGAGTCCGACCCATTTCAGAAGCCCAGACTACTAACGTATCCTGCAACATATCCCGCTGCTGCAGATCAGTCAGCAATGCTGCCACCGGAGTATCCACTTCAGCAGATTGACGAATCATACGGCCTTTCACATCTCCGTGATGATCCCAACTATTTCCGCCGATTTGTACACCATGGATAAGCATGGTGTAACGTACACCACTTTCAGCCAATCGGCGCGCCATGAGACACTGTCGCCCAAAGCCTTCAGTCTGCGGATTATCNAATCCGTATAGTTTATGAATGTGCTCCGGCTCTTTAGAAAGATCTACCAAATCAGGTGCCGTCGTTTGCATACGATAAGCAAGCTCGTAAGCTTCAATTCTGGCTTCCAATTCTGTCGCGTCCGGATACTTCTGACTAAATCGCTTGTTAAACTTCCGCAGTTGATCCAATTCTCCACGCTGCCTTTCACGATTCAGACCGCGAGGTAAATCCAGATTGAGTATGGGTGTCCCTTGATTTCGTAATAGCGTGCCTTGATATGCCGCTGGTAAAAAACCGTTACCCCAGGTGTGTGCACCATTAACCGGTGCACCGCGAGGATCCTGAACAACCATATAAGCTGGCATATTGTCATTTTGTGTTCCCAGACCGTAGGTCACCCAGCTTCCTAACGATGCACTTCCTGGAAATTGACTGCCGGTTGTCACATGCAAGGTAGAGGGGCCGTGATTAGGATTGTCTGTTTCAATACCATGAATAAAAGCAAGTTTATCAATATGTCCCGCAATACGTGGAAACAACTCAGACACGTAACGCTGTGATTGCCCATACTGTCGAAACTTAAAGGGGCTTCCGACCAAAGAATGCGGATGGGAGATTCGACCCTGCAATTCACCACGCACGTCGTGTGAGCCCGGAATGCGTTTCCCATGATAACGATTTAACTCCGGCTTGTACTCAAATGAATCCATCTGGCTAACACCGCCCTGCATGAATACAAAAATACAGCGTTTCGCTTTTCTTGAAATATGCTGAGGGCGTGGAGCGAACGGCCGAAGTGAATTCTCTTCGGTAGCCTGCAGGATGTCGGTCAGTGCCAGCATACCCAGACCGTTTAATGTATTAGCCAATATTGTGCGTCGTGAAAACATTGCAAACTAATCCAGATAAAGGAACTCGCTCGTATTATATAAAACTCGACAAATACTAATCATCGCTTCACGCGGATCATCAAACGTTTTGTAGAAGTTCGACAGTTCCTGCAACTCCTCGTCGGTTACTTTTCTGCAAAGAGCCAATCGTACTGCCAAAGCAATCCGCTCTGCAGAATCTTGAGGGGCACCCGCTAAAACGCGATCTGCAAAGTGCTCGACCTCCATAGTGACCAACGGACCGTTATACATGGCCAAAGCCTGCAAAGCCGTTGTGCTAGCGCGGCGTCTGGGCCGCGATTCATCGCAGACCGGAGCATCAAACGTTTGCAGCAAGGGCATATTCAGCGTACGTTGCTGATAAATATAAATACTTCTTCGACGGCCTTCCGCACCATACTGCGTCGCCCATTTACTGTTGTCATATTTCACTCGATCTTCAATTCCGCCCGGTAATGGAGGGAAAATTGGCAAACCAAAACTCTCGGAGTTCAATCTTCCAGAAACCGAAAGAATTCTATCCCGCACTACCTCTGCACCGAGTCTGCGAATNGGGAAACTCCATAANAACGTATTTTCGGGGTCAANTTGAGTAGCACTTTCGTTGNCCACATCACTCNCCTGNTGATACGTACTACTGTTACAAATCAAACGGTGAATATGCTTCAAGCTCCAACCATGCTCCATAAACTCACTGGCAAGGTAATCCANCAANTGAGGATGAGANGGNCCGCCACTGAGATTTCCAAAATCNCTGGTNGTCTCGACAATNCCTCGGNCAAAGTGCCGATACCATATTCGATTCACCATCACNCTGGCNGTTAGNGGATTCTCTTTATNGNCTATCCAATCAGCNANNGCTTTGCGCCGNCTACGAGTTGGCCAGCGTTTAAAAGTATCCAAACGAATTGCCGCCGCATCNTNGTNCCCGGTAATCACACTCAAAAAACCTGGCNCGACGACTTCACCTGGATTATCCCACTCACCACGCACCATAATCCGNGATGTCGGAACACCTGGCTCATACGGAGGACCGAAAGAATGCCGCAGGGTCATTGCCCANGGCTCCAATCGCCGCAGATGCTGCTGGACAAATTTGCTTTTGTTTACGAGATCTAAATACTCNTCTCGCTCCTGAGCAGTAATCAAGTCGCTTTNATCGTCGGCAATGATCTTATCGANGGCATTCTCACCACNGGCCACCGGATTNACAAAGGTGGTCACGAACTGCCCCTGACCACCAACTTCAAAAAGGTATGATTCGTCGTCATCCTGACTGCTAAAGACCGTAACNATCGTNCCTTCTTTAGAATCCAAAAATGGCAAACCTTCAGCCGANCCACGAAGNAAATCATCNTCGAAAACAACGGCTGGCGTCGTTGATTGAGGCANGNCTGCAAGCTGAGGAACTCGNTCATCNCCCATNGTAGACAACTCAACTCCGCTCACTTTATCTTTCCAGNTCTTNACATCCTCACCGGCATTTGGATTAGGGGTTTCCGGATTAGCATCCAGATCGGCAGCATCTAACCAAAATTGCAACCCATCTAATTTTGAGATGNCTTGCCAGTCGAGCTTTATCTGTTCCGCGGAAAGAACACGGTCAAAGATCATNANNTGAGCCAAACGNCCGTTNAAAGCTGCCGTTTTGAANTCACCGCTACCGTTNGTNGCAGCACCGATCGTCACGTATTCAGGATTTNNCAAGCCANCATACCAATGGCCNTGATTCTTGCCNGAAAGACTACCCTGTTCTGTCGATGCTTCACCATCGGTATAAAACATCCAGTTCGATTCTGAGGATGTGATNACTGTGGTGTGGGNTCGATGATCCGTCACGTGTTTTTGATCGAAAAAGTAGTCATTTCCAAANTCACCTCCNAATGCCTGAATACCAAAGCCCGGACTAATCCCAAGTCGGTTACGAAAAACAGNCAACATTTCGCTNGCACGAGATCCTGCCTCACTCGCATCTTGTTCCAATGTCATACGCTTCTGCTTTACCCAGGCTTCTTCGCCATCACGATAAAAAGCGGCTTGAGTGGGACCCCCAATCTGGAACCCATCCCCTCGTCGAGGAGGNGGAATGGNAACCGTGGCAAAGAATGCCTTCATACGATAAAAATCCTTCGTTGGGATCGGGTCATACTTATGGTCATGACATTTAGCGCATCCGACGGTNAGACCAAGAAAAACGCTACTCACGGTCGTCGTCATTTCGCTTAGCATTTCGTGACGGGATTCATCACCACGTGGNTCNGTAAACGGAGCCAGTCGCAGGAATGTAAGCGCAACNAAATTTTCCGCNGAAGGATTNGGAAGTTCCCCTGCTCCGGTAATNTCCACTAATTCGTCNCCCGCCAATTGCTCAAGAACAAATTGATCATACGGCTTATCACGNTTAAGTGAGTCGATTACGTAATCTCTGTAACGCCANGCATAAGGCAGGTCTGGATCTCCTTCATAGCCCGCAGTATCAGCATACCGAGCCAGATCCANCCAATATCGTGCCCAATGCTCACCATACCGTTTGTCTTCCAACAGCCGATTGACGAGATTNCCATACGCATCGGGNCGGTCATCCCTAAGGAATTTATCTTGTTCGTCTACCGTCGGTGGTACGCCCAACAAATCCAAATAAAGTCGACGAACTAAAATCGTTTTATCGGCCTNAGTTGCNGGGACTAATTGTTTGCNTTCCANTTTNGCCAGNACAAAGCGATCNAATTCAGAACGCGGCCAAGCCTCNAGNCCAACCACTGGTATTTCGGGCCGTNCGACCTGTGANTATTGCCATTCNTCCTGAGCANGAACCACCAGAACAGGNAGGNNCACAAGCAGGNANACAAGCTANGACATCGAGGCAGCATTGGAATAGATATTCAATTAGAAATTTCAGATTAAGTCATTTATTATAGACAGCTCACTCTCCAAATTCACAAACCTAAACAATTCTTGTGGGGATTGCCGGACGGAAACCTACCTCATCCTGAGGTATAATTTTGTCACCACAAGCTCTAAGAATACAAAGGGAAAATATCATGAACGCCTCACGTCGACAATTCATTTCTCACACAAGTCAATTGGCCTTCGCGGGCGTAGCATTACCTGGCCTGCTACACGCCAATACCTTCGCCAAAACTCCCAAGTATGAAATCGGCTTAAGTCAGTATTCACTGCGAAGCATGTTCAAAGATGGGTCGTTAGATCCACTCGACTACCCTCAATACACCGTCGACACCTTCGGTATCAAGGCAATTGATCTTTGGGAAGGCGGACTCCCGGCTGAGAAATTAGACGATAAAGACTACCTCAGCAAACTTCGTAAACGCAGTGAGGATGCCGGAACAAAAACCTTTCTACTTATGACCGGGGCCCTCGATGCCCACCCGGAAAAAGCCGAAGCAAGTCGCCGGAATCTGCTTCCATCCATCGATCGTGCTGCGACGCTCGGTGCACAGTACTTACGTGTATTCCTACGTGCCCCGGGAGAAAATGAGCCAACAGGTATTCAGGCGAGTATCGAAGCCTTAAAACCATTAGCTGATGCCGCAGCTAAAAAAGATGTCATGATTGTTATTGAACCCGGCGCTTCCAAGCTAAGCCAGCGTGGAGCTTTTCTCGCCGAAATTTGTAAACAACTGAATCATCCTGCCTTAAGGCTAATGCCTGACTTTGGGAAACAGGTTAACAACGTATATAGCGGTACGGAGGCCATGATGCCCTATACCGTCACTATTAGCTGTAAAATGCACAGCTTCGATGACAATGGCAAACAGCCTCATTTCGATTACAACCGACTATTGAAAATTATTGATCACGGAGACTATCGCGGATTCCTCACAATCGAATGGGAAGGCAGTAAACTCAAGCCAATACCAGGGGTCCTAGCTTCGAAAAAGCTGATTGAAGAAGCCATCGGCAATTTATCGAAGGGCTAGTTAAATTTTACCTTCAGCTGTGAGTTCTTCCACCAAACTTTGTTGATACGCTGTGACTTTGTCGCGAGCCACCGTCGCTTCAGTGGAATAATACACCATTCCCATCGCTCGACGATGCCGGAACTCGGAGTGATTTCCATTAGCGCGATGGACCGTCATTGCATGATGGATTATTAAGTCTCCCGGCTCCGCCGGAATGGGCTCTTCCCTTTGAATGTCCTCCTCGGTATAGTCCTGAATCCCCTGGGAGAACCCAAGGGTACCGGATTTTCCATGAGGTCTCATACCTGTCAAATGTGAGCCGGGAATATATCGGACACAACCGTTCTCTTCGTCAACCTGTTCCAGTGCTAGCCACATCGTTAATGCTTCGTTGGGCTCGAGCATAAAGTAGTAGCCATCCTGATGGGGTGGCGTAGGTTCACCAATCAGCGGTGGTTTGTTAAAGTACTGCATGTTCTTCACAACGACATCCGCTTGCAGTAGTGCTTGAGCCAGAGGTAAAAAACGTGGCCCTGCCATTTGCTTGGTAAAAAAACTGTCATATTCACACATGCGGTGAATTTGCTTTAACGTCTCAGGCCGCGATTTGTCTTCATAAAAAGCTTCTTCAGAAGCCAGCGTGGGAATGACATCATTAATAAATCGCTGTACCTCATTGAGCATTTCGGCAACTTCATCGCCTGACAAATACTCTCGCAAAACAACATAGCCTTGTTGCTGAAAATGCTCTAATAACTCTGCCGTAATCGGTGACATATCAGTTCTTACCTACCAAGACGTTGTTGCAATTCTATCGTCAGTCTGGAGACAACGTCCGGATAAGCTTCAGCAACGTTGCTGGTTTCCTTCTCGGCCGAAGTATGGTCATACAGTTCCGTAAAACCGTCGTTATGGAGGATTAGTCGATGGGTATCTGAGCGAATTGTCTTAGCCCGACCTGCGTAACCAATGGCTGCGTGTCCTTTACCCTGCGGGTTAAGCAGTAAAGGCAGAAGTGATACTCCATCCAGGTTGGTGGGAATCTCGAGCTTTGCGAGTTCACATAATGTCGGAAAAATATCAAGTGTTTCAACCATTGCTTGCGTCGATTCCCCGACGTGACTCATTTTAGGTGTGCTGATAATCATAGGAGAATGCAACGACTCTTCAAACAAAGCATGTTTTCCCCAAATTGAGTGTTCACCTAGGTGCCAGCCATGATCTCCCCACAGGACAATGATCGTATTGTCACGTTGACCTAACTGATCCAATCGATTTATCAACCGCCCTACTTGTGCATCAGCATAACTAACACAGGCAGCATATGCCTTTCGCACGTCGATCGCAAAGTCAGCATCCGTATTAGGATTTCGTCCCCAACGATTGTATTTCATAAACTCACCGGAACCGTGCCAAGTCGTTTTCCCCCTTGGCTTTTCAGCGTGAGCTATTTTCGGTAATTCCGTATCTTTATATAATTCAAAATACTTGGCCGGTGCACCGAATGGCAGGTGTGGTCTTAATACTCCTACTGCCAGAAAGTACGGAACCTTTGACTCAGACAAAGATGTCAACTGTCGCAACGCTTCATTGATCGACACTCCATCTGGGTATACCTCATCTCCTCCGGCTTGAGACTGAAAAAGATCCATATCCTTCGCATTCTTCCGTATCTCTCCATTAGCTAAGCCGTGCATCCATCCACGTGGATGCTGCCATGCTCCGGCTGGTAATAAATGGCGATCCCAACTGTGAGGCATTTCTAATTGGTTTTTGTCATTCCAGTCCGGCCCACCACGACCGCCAGGATGATGCGAAACTTTTCCCACAGAAACCGTCGTGTAACCATGCTGACGAAACCAGGCTGGCAAGCTTGGAGTTACTAAAGAGGCATCTGTCTTCACTCGAGCTGCCCGTTGAAACAGTGCTCCATTGCCTGCTGGACCGTACTGCCCGGTAAGCAGAGTATATCTAGAGGCACCGCAAGTCGGTGCCTGCACAAAGTGATGATGAAAAGCGCGACCAGCAGCTGCCAAAGCGTCGATATTGGGCGAATGAATGTATTCCGCACCAAAAGACCGTAACTCAGGTCGAAGGTCATCGACACATATTAATAGCACATTAGGCTGTTTTTTTATTACGGTAGCTTGTTCGGCTGTACTAACCGAGGAACTGCTACCAAGGCAGGAAAACAGAAGCAGAAAACAGCGAAGCGATTTCGTCACGACATTACCTTTTAAATCAATCGAGCATCGGTTTGTAGTACTTGAATGTAGCAAAAACACTACATGGTGTGTGTCCTAGTCCCAAAAGTAAGGACAGACCGATCGTCGATTGAACACTAGGATAAACCGACAAGTACTTTAAGACATCTGAAATCCAATTGTTGAATTAGGCTATGCGATTTATATTTCCGACTATTGTTGCTACTACTCCGCTAATCGCCATTCTAATGCTGTTCACACGAGCTAACTTTGAGACTCATTTCTATAAAATCCAGGGAACCAATGGCATTCTTATCCTTTGGGCTTCCATCATTCTGTCCATGATGATTTTCCACTTTGGGGAATTACTGGTTCGCAGCATGATTCATGCACGCTCGCTCTATCCCTGGTTTGCTACGAGCTCTTACCTGATTCTGATTGCTATGGGGATCACGGCCCGATTAACGCAAAACCCGCAACTGGCCGCTATGATCTGGCTTTATATAACCCCTGCGATATTTCTGGCGTTGGGACGAGCCACTGCACATAAGATGATTCCACCAATAACGTAGCTGAGTTGGTGGACGAGTTCTGCTACCGTTGGTTTAGCAGACTCGTGTCGCTTTCAATGTGGTTAAAACGGTCGAGAAATTAATTGTGGATCAATTCGAAAGCAAATGATTTGCTGCAATCTCGGGGCACCCAACCTTAGTGACATAAAGGTTTTTATTGCGGAGTCGAGAATCCCGGTAAGTTGTCAACCATGCCCGCATCGGTACGCTTCAATTCAGTAATGGTGGCTGCCCGCATGGCCCTCAATCTGGAAAGATACTGGGGTTTCATCGCCAGATTCACCAATTCCTGTGGATCTGACTTGAGGTCATAGAGTTCCTCAACTTCACCTTCAACCAAAGTACGAATGTACTTAAAGTCTCCCTCAGCCAGTGATACCCACCATGGAACTTTCGCTGTCGCCAACAAAATATTATCTTCCGTCGGCACAACGTCTGTTGCACTTCCGTAATTTTGCCCGGTCATGACCGTCAACGTGGGATGTCGCCATTTCTTTTTCGGGTTTTTGAGGACTGGAGCCAGATTATGTCCGTGCATTTGCCATGGTAATGGCAGGCTCGCGTAGTGAAAAAACGTCGGTGGTAAATCAACTCCTCCAACAGGCTCATTCACAACCCCACCCTCCCGAATTTTACCCGGGTAGCTCATAATAAGTGGCCCACGAATATTGGCATCATACGGTGCAATTTTCTGTTGGAATCCTTTTTGTCCCCAGGCAATTCCCTGATCCGCAGCGAATACGATCAAAGTATTCTCGTATTGCCCCGTTTCTTTCAATGTCTGAACTAATTTTCCAACAGCATCATCAATCGCTAGTACACCCTGTTGATATTGCCGCACCCAGTTCTGCAACGTGTTGCCGTGAATGGGAGCATTCTTTACGGTTCGCTGCTGAACTCCCGATTTCAATTCCGGCACACCATTTTTATCTAATGCCCATCGATCGCGAATTTGGACGTACTTTGGCTTATCAGCCCGATTGTCGCCGGTAAAGATATCTTGAGGAACAGGTACTTGCGCGTCCGGATAGGCATCAAAGTGACGTTTGGCCGGAGTGAATGGTCCGTGGACTGCTCCATAACACAACCACAAATACCAAGGCTGCTCGTTATCGCGTTCGTCACCGCGAATAAATTGGGCGGCACGTTCCGTGTACCAATCCGTGGTGTAACCTTGCACGCGAGTACTTACACCGTTGATTTCGACAATTTGGTCATCAAAGTAGTTACCCGCATTATCCGGATGAGCGGGACGGTTCCAGACGATCTGGTGATCCCAGTCGCGACCATAACCATTATCAACGCCAGTATGCCACTTACCGATCTGTGCGGTGGTGTACCCATGCCGGCGGAAAACACTAGGCCAAAAAGGAGTTTTCTCCGGGTCATAAGCGCTCCCGGGATACACACCTTCCATCCTCATCGACTCCACACCAAACTGATGATAGCCGGTCAGCTGGGTTGCACGCGATGGCATACACCAGGTTCCAATATAAGCCTGCGCAAAGCGGACTCCCGTTGAGGCCAACTGATCAATATTCGGAGTATTTACCCAGTCATAAGCCTGATCGTAGCAACTCACCGTACGGTGAGATTGGTCGTCAGTAAAAATAAACAGAATGTTTGGGCGTTCTTTAGCCTGAGCAGTGCCAACCAAACAACAACTCAGTAACAGACCAATGGCGAGGAAATTTCGACTCATAGTACTACAAAAAAACAGATGGAAGCTTATTCAAACTTCCATCTATTTTAACGTGTCATTGCGTTGCGTGAATGTTGGTTCCCACAAGATTAGTCGAGGAATGACTTCAACTTTTTCGACCGGAACGGTTGCTGTAGTTTCTGCACAGCCTTGTTCTCAATTTGCCGAATTCTTTCACGAGTCACCTGAAAGATACGCCCCACTTCTTCAAGCGTGTAGCAGTAACCGTCACCAAGTCCGTATCGCAATTTGAGAATCTCACGTTCTCGCCAGCTTAACACTTCCATCGCGTCCTTCAACTCGGAAGTCAGAGCATCGTGATTAGCTCGGGCGAGTGGATCAAATTCCCGATGATCATTGATGAAATCACCGAATTCATTTTCATCGCTATCACCTACGGTTTGATCAAGAGACAACGGTTGCTTGAGCATCATCAAAATACATTGTGCGTCAGACAGTTCCATATTTCCGTGTTCTGCGACTTCTTCCGGTGAAGGATCTCGTCCGAGAATTTGAACCAATTCCTGACTTAAATTCCGGACTCGTGTCATCACTTCGACCATATGAACTGGAACACGAATGGTTCGGCTTTGATCGGCGACTGCTCGAGTGATCGCCTGACGAATCCACCACGTTGCATAGGTTGAAAATTTGTATCCTCGTCGATATTCAAACTTTTCAACCGCCCGCATAAGACCCGTATTACCTTCCTGAATCAAATCCAGAAATGTCAGACCACGGTTACGATATTTCTTGGCAATCGACACAACAAGGCGCAGATTTCCAGCGGACAACTTACGCTTTGCTTCGTCGTATTGATCCCGGAATAAGATCGTGTTGTCAACGCGGCGTGTAAGTGTGCTGGTACTTTCCTGAGTCACTTTAATCAGATGAACTAGTTCCGTCTTGAGAGCATCCGCATCTGTCCAGGAATCAGCCATTCCATCTTCTACGCATTTCAACTGCTGTTTCAAAGAGACCATGCGTTTCTGGATTTTACATAATTCTTTAAAGGCTGGCTGCAACTTGTTAGTACGCAAATTCATCTCTTCAATCAAACGAACCGCTTTGTTACGACGGACGACCATCCGACGCCAGGCTTCGTGACGTTTCTTCTTTGAATTCTTTTTGTAAATCGCTTCACTAAAATCGCGGCGATTTAGCTTGAGCAATTCCTGGATCGTTTCCAGATTTGGTCCAAGTCGTTTGAGAACGGCTTCTTTACCCGAGGCATTAGTCACAGAGACCTCAATGGTACGGTCCAGTCGAAGCTTTCCATTGAGTACTTTATCGAGCATGGAAACTGCGGCTTGCAACATATAGTTGGTTGCCAACATTGTGTTGCGGTAATGATACCGTGTCGCTTCAATTTGCTTGGCGTAACGTAGCTCTTCCTCTCGTGACAAAAGAGGAATTTCTCCCATCTGCATCAAATACATGCGAATGGGGTCGTCAGTGATATTGCGAGATTCACTGCGGGTGGTGGATTCCTGTCGACTACCAACTACACTAGCAGCTGACTTGGAATCTTCTTCAAATACATCTTTTTTGGTTGCTTGAATCACGAAGCGGTTCCTATCTACTCTTTCTCTCTCAACGCCGAAGCGCCATGACTGTGATTGAAACTTACGTTACTTCTGCAGTCAAAAGTCTCTTTTCTCAGTGCAAATCTAAATCTCGTGCAATTGAGAATGGGTCGTACGGATTAATGGGGTTGTCCGACTCCCGAGGCGGGGCACAGGCATCATGCGGATGGGAGTGGTAGATTGATATCCTTAAAATCTGAAAGTACAACTATCTATATGATTACACTGTTCGTATTTGGGGCAACCCTCAATAGCTTGGTTGCCCTGCTCGTCATGGCTATCGCAGCATTTTGTAGGACTGGAAAAAACCATCCTGCCCACTGCTATATAAACAATCGTAGCCTCTATATAAGAAGCTGGAGCTTATCCGCTATTTTTCTGGTCGGCGCCTATTTTGGCTATGGACTCTTTAGTTTGCCTGTCATTATGGGAATTGCGAGATTCAGCTTAAAATTAACTCTTGGACAGACACTTTTGTTTAGCGTACTGACCGGAGTCTTGCTGATCTGTCTAAATATCCTGCTGGTACTGGCTATCCTATATTTGGGTGGCGGCATGATATTACTCAACAAACTATCTATATTGTTGTAAAGAATAACGCTTGAAGGACTACTAGCTATGAATCTTCCCTCTTTTATTGCAAGTGCTACGGGGCAGGCGAACCTCTGGAAAGATCTGACGCATAGCGTACCAACACTAGCAGCATTAGCTCAATTAGCTTCCAATCGATTAGTAAATCCGGCCAGTAATGAGACCGAGCTATCGATTGAGGCCCGAACAATCCTGTCGATTACCCGGAAACGAGGGATAATCGAACTGAAGAGTAATAATACGGAATTTGAGTCTGCTCAACGCATGCTGGCTGTTTATGTGGAAGAGTCTGTAGACACACATGTGATGTTTCGCAGTCGAACGGAACCAGAGATAACCGTCCGTTTTCTTGATGGTTTTCGTCAACTTTGCGATGCAGGCTTGGTAATGCATCAGGTTGGCGGAGAGTTTTCACTCACTTCTAAAGGGTTTCAACAAGCCAAAGATATTCCATCTGATGAAGTCTCAGAAGTTGCTGCGCTGGGCACTGTTCTAAGCTTCTAGAAAAGACAAACGTGGCTTGTAAAAGAATTCTCCCGAACTCTTTTTTCTCTATTTTCGTATTTAATGTACGTCGGTGACCAAACGTGTCACTCCTGACCACGATGATGTTTATAGCAAAAGAACTGAGTGGTCTGATTCCATCTCAGATATGTACGTTCATCCCAAACATTTGGTGTTTACTTGTAAAAAGGAGTTTTACAATGAGCGAAGTTGTTATCAACGAGATCCCAAAAGATGCATTAGTTTTCTGGAATCGTCAGTGGCTTGAATACTGTCAATGGATTGAATTCAAGCAAGAATTGGAGCAGGAAGCACTTTGGTACTTCCAAGACGTTCATAATCACCGGCCGGGCAAACCTCGCTAATCCAACCCAGCATTAGTAAGACTGGCCGATTAGCTATCCTAGGTTAGCTAATCTCAGCCGTCTTCATGGTTTTTGTATTGCTTTGTAGTTGTTTTCCATCTCATGCGTAAGTCGTAGTAGCTTGTGATTCATATTGAATCAAAATTGCTATTCGTAATACATTGAAGAGCTGAAGGTGTCTTGAATTTTTGCTTCACGGATGAAGCTCAAAGCATCGGTGTCTATCTATAAAGATCTAAACGACGATATAAATAGGCCGACAGTTCATTTTGGAAATGGCTTCAGCCAACAAAGCGATGGAAAAGCTGAAATACAGAGCAGACATAGATGGTTTGAGAGCCATTGCTGTCATGGGCGTATTATTATTCCATGCCGGCCTAAGCTTGACCGGAGGATTTGTTGGTGTTGATATATTCTTCGTCATTTCTGGTTTTTTAATTACCAGTCTTATTCTTCAGGCTCAACGCCAAAATGAATTTTCAATTCGAAAATTCCTGGGTCGACGCATCCGCAGACTAATGCCAGCGGCTTTAGTAATGACTACCAGCACACTGCTGATTGGGTACTGGTGGCTGGTTCCTAAGGACTATGACCAATTAGCCGAATCAGCTATCGCCCATATAACTTTGGTTTCTAATATCTACTTTGCCAACTCCTTCAATTACTTTGCAGGGCCGGCAGAGTTAGTACCTTTACTGCATACCTGGTCACTGGCTCTCGAAGAGCAGTTTTACCTACTCTTCCCTCTCCTGCTGATCTTCTGCCGTCATTGCTCACCAAAAAAACTATTTATTATTCTAGCTTCCCTCACAGTTCTCTCCTTTGGTTTGAACTTGTGGACCATGGACATCTATCCAACAAAAGCATTTTTCCTATTACCAATGCGAGCCTGGGAATTACTTCTCGGATCCCTGCTCGTTTTTGCGCCCAAACTAAAGCCTTCACAAAGACCGTTAGCTGAGCTGGGGTCATTCCTATCATTCACAGGCATCTTATTTACATTCTTTGTCTACAACAAAGAGACCGTCTTTCCGGGCATCGCAGCCGTTTGGCCCTGCGTGGCCACGGCGGGCCTGATTTACTTTAACTCCGGCGACCAATTTAAAACCCGAATCTCACGTATTCTTGAAATACCAACTCTGACCTACATAGGAAAAATCTCCTATTCCCTCTATCTGTGGCACTGGCCGATCATGGTCTACCTCAGATACATGAACCGCTTCGAGTTGGGACTCTCTGTTGCCCTGCTTGGCTTAGCATTAAGTTTCTTAGTCGGCGCAATTTCATATCACTTTATTGAAACTCCATTCAGACTAGGCTACCTGCTCCCTACTCAAAAACGACTGATTCTGGCATCTAGTATTTTTTCCATATTGATTATTGGTACCGGCGCTGGGATCTCAGAATGGGACGGCCTACCCAAACGTTGGGGGGATAAGATTACTTCCATTCTTAAGACCGCCAAGTCCCCTGTTCGCTATATGCGGGATTCTGTTTGGGCTCCGCAATTGGATCAATTGCCAGCCATTGGTAGTACACAAATTATTCCTAATCGCCCTCGCCTATTAGTTTGGGGCGATAGCCATGCAATGGTAATGGGAGATGTATGTAGTAGTCTGGCAAGGCAACATGATATTAGCGGGTTTATTGCCGTACGCGGAGGCACCATGCCTGTCCTCGATACTTATCGGGGCTTTGATCGTGACGACACACTCATTTGGCACGAAGGAGTGCTCGACTTCATTAGTCGTCACAAGATCACTCATATCATCATGGCAGCCCGCTGGTCCGACAATATTGAAGGCAATGCGACTGGGCTTAATAAATTCCTGATCACGGATGACCAAACTTTAGAAATCAGCAAAGCCTCGGCTCAACAAGTATTCCAACGTAATTTGATAAATACGTTGCAACAACTAAATGACCGGGGAATACGAGTCTGGCTTATGGAACAAATTCCACTCCAACAGCACGATCCGATCTATGAGATTGTCACCGCCTTACGAACAAACCAACCGACTCCTCTTGGAGTATCTCAGGAAAAACATGCTGAGCGGCAAATCAATGTACGAAGGATTCTTCGAAACTTGGAGTTACCGAATGTAACTGTCTTCGATCCATCCCCTACAATCTTCACGCATGACGGTTACTCACGCTTCATTGAGGACAACACACTTTTCTATATTAATCACGACCATCTCTCGCATGCCGGAGCAGAACGGTTCATCCGGCCATTGCTCGAGCCTATCTTTAAAGAAATGGTCGAACGCAAATAATGACCGGAATATAAAACCGTTGAAAATAATAAAGAAAGGCCCCCCCGCACAGAACGGAACCGGTCGGAGCGTAAAATCTGCTTTACTTAGCAGCTCCGCCAAAGTATTCATACTTATCAAAAACATCAGTCTTGGGATGAACACTTCGAGGATCATCGGTTTGCTTCATCCAACGAATGACTCGAGATTTCAACTGCCGTTCGATTCGACGGTACGCCTGGTGCCCAGATACATTGCTCACCTGCCATGGATCGCTGCGTAAATCGTACAGTTCATACTCAGGCCTCTTCCCCACGGCGAGTTCTCTAAAGGAAGCAAGCCCGGTGACAGCAGTGCCGTCCAAAAGCAATGATTTCGTATGTGAGTTGTCTATATCTCCAAAGGGGCCTACAGCCCAGTATGTTTCGGGATCGCCGGCTGGATACAGTTCCGGTCTGATATTCCAAATCCATAGATAATTCTGAGTCCGAATTGCACGACACGGATAACAGGCGTCTCTCTGGCGTACGTTGGCATGACGCTCACGTTCCAAAAACACTTCCTTTCGATGCCTGACAGATGCCCCGGTAAGTACCTCTGAAAAACTAGCTCCGGTCATGGGCTTTGTCGAAAGCCCGAGTAAATCAAACAAAGTTGGAGCAATATCTTCAAAACTAATAAATGTTGTGCTCTCAATGCCTGCTTTGATCTTTTCAGGCCATTGAATGGCGAATGGTACGTGAGTTCCCCAATCGTAAACATTGGCTAAGCCACGTGGCATCTGCCAACCGTTATCTCCCAACATCAGAATAATCGTATTTTCATATTTATCTGTTTCTTTCAACAACTCGATCATTCTGCCGCACTCTGCATCAAACTTTTGAACCTCGGCATAGTAATCAACAATCTCCTCCCGCACAGTCGGATGATCTGGCAAATATCCTGGAACTTCAACTCGCTCATGCATTAAGCCGGCATAATATTGCTGTTCCGCTTGCCAGGGCCGATGGGGATCATGAGATCCAAACCAAAAGCAAAATGGTTGAGTTCCAACACCACTTAGAAACTTTTCAAACGACTCCGACTTATTACCAGCAGGGTTTGGATTCCCAAAGGTGTGTCTCTTATTCAGATACCTCCCCGGCCCCCACCCCTTGATGGTATAGCCAACTTTATAATTCTCTACTTCCTCGAGTGCCAATGGAAACGTCCATTGGTCATCCGGAAATTTCCCCCAAAGATTAGCGGCGTCCTGTAATTGATGTGACACCCGACCGGTGAGTAACACCGCACGGGAAGGAGAGCAGGAGGGTACCTGGCAAAATGCATTTTCAAATAACACGCCATGCCGTGCAATGGCATCAAATGTCGGAGTCTTAACAGATTTGTCTCCCATGACTGAGGCGTGAGGTGCAGCCCAATTGTCCGCGAGCAAAATTAGAATATTTGGCTTTTTCTGTTCTGCATTAACAACGGGAGAAAGAAAAATACTAAGGAAGATCAGGCTAAGCCGCGGTGTATTCTTACTATGGAAGGGTAGCATCGAGTCGTCCGGCAAAAACTAACATGAAGGGTTTGTTACATGATACACTCAACGGTACAACTCATCTGTAAAAACGAACGATTAACGCTTGTCTAAGGAATATCCTATGCGTCGCTTCGCATTTTCGATTTTCACACTTTTTTTCTTCTTCGCCACTCTACAGCAAGTGCAAGCTCAGGCATTGGATTTACCGCAAGCAGGAAGAATCGCTGTCATCGGAAATAATCTGGCCGATCGAATGCAGCATCAGGGTTGGCTGGAATCTTATATTCAGGCGATCTATCCAAAACACAACGTCTCTTTTAGACATCTGGGATTCACCGGCGATGAAATCAACGTACGCCCGCGTTCCAACAACTTTGGTTCTGCCGATCAATGGCTTACAAAGGTTCAGGCTGATGTCGTATTCTGCTTCTTCGGGTACAACGAAGCACTAAAGGGGCCAGAGTACCTTCCAGCTTTTAAACAAAACATGGCAACCATGATTGATGGAATGCTGGAACAACGTTACAACGGTGAATCCGCCCCCACGTTGGTTATCTTTTCGCCGATCGCTCATGAAGACCATAAGAGTCCTCACCTTCCGAATGGTGAAGCAAATAATCAAAATCTGGCGGCCGCGACGACTGTGATGGCCGAAGTTTGCAATGCAAAGAACGTTCACTTCGTCGACATTTTCACACCTTCTATTTCTCTGTACAAAACGGCTGACAAACCATTAACGCTTAACGGGATCCACCTGCTTGACCATGGAGCCGATGCCGTTGCTAAAGTCATCATCGACAAATTGTTTAGCATAAATGTCTCCCAAGCGACGAAGCGGGCACATGTCGAAGGAATCCGAAAAGCGGTACTGGAACGCAACTACTACTGGTTTAGTCGCTACCGAGTGGTCGACGGGTACAACGTCTACGGTGGTCGTTCCACATTGAACTGGTTCGGCCAGTCCAACGCTGATGTGATGAAACGGGAAATGGAGATCTTCGATGTCATGACCAGCAACCGCGACGAGCTGATTTGGGCATACGCTAACGGCAATGACTTTAAAGTCAAAGATGATAACCTTCCTGGTGAACTGGCAGTCCGAACCAACAAACCCGGATCGCTGGAAGGAGGAGTTCACCCTTATCTGAAAGGGGCCGACGCAATTAGTAAAATGACCATCGCTAAGGGAATGAAAGTTAACCTGTTTGCTTCCGAAGCTGAATTTCCGGAACTTATCAACCCGGTCCAAATGTGTGTAGATCCCAATGGCGTGCTTTACGCCTCTGTTTGGCCATCCTATCCACACTGGAATCCAACACAGCCACGGACTGATCGTATCCTTGCCTTTCCCGACCACGACGCGGATGGAAAGGCTGATGAGTGTATTGTCTTTGCGGACAAGCTGAACAGTATTACTGGAATCGAGTTTTGGGGAGGGGGTATGCTAGTTGCCGCCCCCCCAGAAATTTGGTTCCTCAAAGATACGGACGGGGACATGATGGCCGATGAAAAAATTCGTATGTTGCAGGGCGTTTCCAGCGCAGATACACACCATAGTGCGAATGCATTTGTCATCGGACCCGATGGCGGGTTGTATTGGAGTCGTGGGATCTTCAACGTTGCCAACATGGAAACACCAACGCAGACTTATCGCTCAACCGCCTCTGGAGTCTATCGATTTGACCCTCGCACCTTTGAAATGGAATTTGTCTTCCCGATTGGCCCTAACCCACATGGTGATGTCTTTGATCAATGGGGCTTCCAATTCGCTAATGATGGAACAGGTGGAACCGGTAGTTACGTCAATATTGGTAAAGGGATGGGAAACAAACCGTGGTTTAAGAAGCGAGTGCGACCAGTCGCAGCTACCGGCATCCTTTCAAGCAGTCACTTTCCCGAGGCGAACAACGGTAATTTCCTGATCTGTAACGTGATCGGATTTCAGGGCGTCTTGCAACACGAAGTCAAATACAACGGTGCTGACATCACGGCAGAAGAAATCGAGCCTATCCTCTATTCCTCAGACCCCACATTCCGACCCTCTGACATTGAAGTGGGGGGAGATGGAGCGTTGTATGTATCCGACTGGAGTAACGCCTTAATCGGACACATGCAGCACAACATGCGGGACCCGAACCGCGACGCACAACATGGTCGAATTTACCGAGTCACTTATGAAGGGCGCGCTTTAGTAAAGCACCCACAAATGATTGGGGCTCCAGTTAAGGACATCCTCCCATCTTTTCTTTTACCTGATAATGGAATTCGATATCGCGCCCGACTTGAGCTGAGTGGCCGTGATGCCGAAACAACATTAGCTACCGTGGACAAATGGGCGGAAACTCTCAACCCAGCTGATGCAGTCCAGGCGCAGGCATTACTTGAATGTCTCTGGGTTTTTGAAGAACAACGTGTAGCCAATCTGAAACTACTGCAACGCGTCTTCGCAGCTCCCGACGGACGTCATCGCGCCGCCGCAATTCGAACGCTCGGACACTGGGCGGGTAAAATTGATAGCTGGGAAGAACTACTAAAAAAAGCGTCTCAGGACGAGTCCGGTTTAGTAAGGGCTGAAGTTGCCAAAGCAGCCGTAGAGCTTCAGGGGTTGGCTGCTGCGGAAGCTATCTTTGAAGTCGCTGTGCGTCCGACGGATTCTGAATTAACGACGGTACTCGCTTATGCGACCAAAAGCCTGAATGTTGATGCGATTGTCAACGATGCAATTGCCAACAACAAACCACTTTCACAAGCAGCTCAGCTTTATGTACTTCGAAATGCAAGTATCGGGGACCTGATGAAGCTGACCCCAACCAAAGCCGTTTATCTGGCCATCATTGCTCGCGAAAACGCGAACACGCAGCAACTTTCAACCGCCATTGTTGGTTTGTCCAAACTACAGAGAACAGCCCCGGCTGCATTGATTGTTGAACTGCTCGCTGAACGCGATGTGCAAAGCCAGGCCGGGATTACCGGACTTGGTAAATTGCTTACATTGCAACCAGCCGAGCAGTTGGCTCCCCATGCCGGCACTATTGAAAAACTGGCGGTCCAGGGACAATCCACTGATACTCGTCGATATGCCTTTGCCGCCTGGATTGCTGCCGACGGAACCGGTGATGACGCCTATCTGGCAGCCACACGCAATAAAGAACAACTTCGGGACTTCCTTTCCGCTATTCCAGTTATTCAGGATACAGAAGTACGAAGCAAGCTGTACTCCAAGGTATTGCCTCTTGTTTCTTCTTTACCAACTCAGCTGGAAGCGGAAAGCGGAGCTTCACTTGCACAACCGGGCATCCATGTCGATTTCTATCAACCGTCGATTGGAAATGTAGATATCAACAATTTGAACAAGTTAACACCCAAAGAAAGTGGAATTGCCGATCACATCGGGTTCGATGTGCCTCAGAGAAAAGCAGCTGATGCGTTCGCACTGAAATTCAGTGGCTATATTCGAGTCGACCAACCTGGCCGCTACACCTTTCATATTTCATCTGATGATGGCTCGCGGGTGTATCTTAACGATACTGAGTTAATCAATAACGATGGCCTGCATGGCCCTGTATTGAAAGCTGCTGCGATCGACTTAGCGGCAGGCAGTCACAAACTGGATGTAACTTACTTTGACAACGGCGGCGGGGACTTTCTCTCATTTGAATGGTCTGGTCCAGGTATCAACAAACAGCCGATACCTAACAATCGCCTTTCGGTCACTTCAGCAGAAACTATACACGATTTTGCTATCCACTCGCTTGCCTCTATTCCGGGCCATGAGGAAGAGAAGTTCGATGCACTTATTAATCGGTTGAAGGCCGGACGGCAACGTGCTTCAGCGATCAGCGCGCTGAGCCTCATCCCTCCTGACAAGTGGCCAGAGCAACAACTACAGCCACTGGCTGATAACCTGATTGCCTATCTTACTGAACTACCAACTGCTTATCGTACGAGTGACAATGCAACTCAAGCCATTAGCTTAACCAAGGCTGTCGCCGGAAAACTACCTACAGTCCAGGGGAAAGCCATCGAGAAGCGTCTCGAGAATCTGGATGTCCGCGTAATTGCTATCGGTACCGTTGCACATCGTATGATTTATGACAAGGAACAAGTGGCTATCCAGGCTGGCAAGACGGTTGAATTCAGATTTTCAAATACTGACAGCATGCCCCACAATTTTGTCATCACGATACCCGGTGCGATGCAGGAGATCGGAGAGATGGCGGAAGCGACAGGCCGCGACCCTGATGCGATGGCACGACATTACGTTCCTAAAAGTAACAAAGTTCTTCTTAGTAGCACTTTGTTACAAACCAATCAGGTTGAAGCATTAATCTTCGAAGCGCCTCAGCAACCTGGTATTTACCCCTACGTTTGCACGTACCCGGGACACTGGCGTCGTATGTATGGGGCATTGTACGTCGTGGCTGATCTCGAACAGTACAATTTGGATCCCGAAGCTTATTTAGCCGATAACAAATTGGAATATCAAGATGATCTACTAAAACTCAGCCGTCGAGGTCGTGAATGGAAAATCGATGAGTTGCTGGCGGATGTAAACCCCTTACCAATGGGCCGGAACTATGAAGTAGGCCGGGAACTATTCAAAGTTGCCAGTTGTGCCTCTTGTCACAAACTGGGCGATCAGGGACGGGATTTTGGACCTGAGCTGGCAAAGATAGAACCCAAGTTCTTTAACACTGCTCATGTACTTGAATCCATTATCGATCCATCGAAGAAGATTGCTGAGAAATATCAATCGTCTTCATATCTGCTTGTATCCGGTAAACAATTGACCGGAATGGTCATCAGAGAAACACCCGATGAGTTGCATATCGTTGTTGATCCATTAGCAAAAGATAAAGCAACCGTTATTATCAAAGATGACATTGACGCTCAGAAAAAATCAGACGTGTCGCTGATGCCTAAGGGGCTGTTGGATAAGTTATCGCGAGAAGAGATCCTGGATCTCATCGCCTATGTTATGGCCAAAGGCGACAAGAAACATAAGATGTATATGCATGAACATCACGATCACTAAATCACCTCTCTGTCTTTGTATCATTCTATTCAGTTCGTTCGATGCCCAAGCTGACTGGCCTCAGGCCAGCGGCCCTGACTACAACTATGTTGTCCCGGGCCAGGCGGCGAAGTCCTTCAGTGGGGCGCGTGGTACAAACATTCGTTGGCGCGTCAGGCTCCCCAATACCGGCCAGGGGACACCCGTCGTATATGGCAACCGGATCTTTGTGCAATGTCACGAGCCAATCACGACCGATACAGAAATGAGCTCTCTCACAATCGGCCTCTGTTTCGATACTGAAACCGGAAAAGAACTTTGGCGACGAAAGTTACCTGCAGCACGTACGACTGATCTATCCAGTCTTTTCAGCGACAACACTGCCGCTTCAGCGATTGTTACAAAAGATGTGGTTGCATTTGTAAATGTTGGTGGACGTATTTCAGTGTTCGATCACGAAGGAAATCAACAGTGGACCTATGAATGGGTACCTTTTGGCCGGCATCATTCCAGACAACATGAACCATTTGTCCTCGAAAATCAAATCATCATTGTAAAAACGATCAAAGACGGGCTACCTATTTCTGCTACTACCAAAGGCGGCTCACACCCCTTGGGACGTAGCAAGCAGTTTTGGACTCACCTGCACGCATTCGACCTCAAAACCGGAAAGATCAATTGGATTGCTGAAACCGGGACTGGCTGTCATGCTGCTTCAACGTTTGGATATTCGAAATTGAATAAACCTGTGATCATGACAGGTCGTGGGGGTGGGCATCAGCCACCTGAAGAACCATTCGGAATATCGCGCGTGAACGCTCGCGATGGTTCCACCGATTGGGATAGTGGTATTCAAGGTTATCCGTCAGCTCAAAATGTCACCTTTAATAAAAACGGCGTCTATGGCTTTGTGGGCCAAAATCATATTATGTTAGATCCCGCGAACGGACTCGAACTCAAACGAGTATCCCTGACCACCAATGTAAGAATCACATCCGGCTATCCCAACTACGAATCATTAGACGGCCAGCAATTCCAGCCTGCAAAGAAAGCCATCACCTATCAAACAAATATCGTTGTTGGTAATTACCACTATTTTCTTTCACATAAGGCAGGATTCATTGGCCGAATCCACTTAAATACCGATGCCGTGGAATACTTACAGGTGCCCCTACAAGTCGTAAGGAGCACCCACAATAAAGAGATTAAGATACTTCACCAGAAGACGCTTCCTAACGACATGAAGAATGCTGATGGCTTTCTCGCCACTCAGGACAAACGAAATGCGGGTAGTGGCTGGGGACATGTATCAGCCGCGAGCCCAACCGTCGTCGGGCAATATATGTATATTCCTACGATGGTCGGTACTGTTTATGTCCTGAAATGGAACAGCGAAAAACTAGATGCCGGATCTCTAGTGTCTATCAGTGACCTTGGGCCTGCTGGAAAAACATGGACGCTCTCGAGTCTTGCACATTCGCAAGGACAGCTATACGCTCGGACCCTGAGGGAGCTTATTTGTATTGAATCTGAGTAAGGCCGTAGAATGTTGAGATCTAAATTATTGTTGCTCGCCACAGTCCTGTTTTCGTTGACTGAAATCAATTCTTCCGCGGCCACCAAAAACATCGCTATAACGGCAAAAAATGTCAACGTCTTATCTGGCTTCAAAGCAGACATCATTGCCTCCTTTCCCAAAGATCTTGCTTCGATTGTCAGTCTTACCGTCGACCATCAGGGGCATCTTCTTGCCAGCAGTCAAAATGACAAGTTGTTCAGGATCATTCCTGGTGAATTGAATCAAATTCCGTGCGTGACCAACATTCATCAAATCCCGATTCCACTTGGCGGTGCTCACGGACTACTGTATGCCTTCGGGCATCTCTACGTCGTCAAAACGGATGGCGACGGGGAGCGAGGAGTCTATCGGCTCAAAGACACAGATAAAAAAGGGGCGTTTGCCGATCCCGAATTAATTGTGCCAATCCCCGGAAAGGGTGAACATGGTGCTCACGGTTTGGTCGTAGGGCCTCTTGGCCGATGGATTTATCTGATCGCCGGAAACGGTACGGGGACTCCCAATGACCTTCAGCGAAATCTACCAGCTTCTGTCAAGCCAACGGATTCCTTCAACACACCCGCTCGACAGGGTTGGGTAATACGTTTCTCACCGGATGGAGGAAACCGAGAACTGTTCTGCCAGGGATTACGCAATTCTTATGATCTTGCATTCAATCCGAATGGCGACCTGTTCACATTCGACTCCGACAACGAAGGGTTTATGGGATTACCTTGGTATCGCCCGACAAATGTCTATCACCTGATTAGCGGAGCAGATTATGGCTGGCGTCAAAGTCCTGACAACTTAATGCCATACTACCCCGACACACTTCCTCCCACATTGGAAATCGGGCCGGGATCACCGACCGGTGTGATCTTCGGAACCCGGACCCACTTCCCCGCCAAATATCAAAACGCATTCTATGTCTGTGACTGGAGCTATGGGCGCATTTACGCTGTTCATCTAAAGCAAAATGACGCCACCTATTCCGGAGAGTGGGAATTCTTTGCCAGTGGGACCCCATTGGCTGTGACTGATATTGTCGTGGGCCATGATGGAGCACTTTATTTTGCGACGGGCGGTCGGGGGAATCAATCCAACATCTATCGCATCACCCATAAAATGCAGACGCCATTGGTGGTACCGCCAGAGATATCCGGGATAGCCCGCCAAAGACAGGAAATTAGTGCTCTTAACGGAGATCCAAAAATCATTGACTACCATTCTCTGGCACCCTCACTCCGCTCCAGTGACCGAACCTTGCGTTATGCCGCGCGAACCGCTCTTGAACACCAGCCACTCCAATTCTGGCAGGAGGACGTCTTTTTGGAGCATAAAAAAACAGCACTTCTCGAAGGGCTAATCGCGCTGGCCCGGCAGGCCCCAGCTAGTTTTCAAGCACGGACTTATCAAAAACTCACATCGCTAAAGTGGAGTGAACTGTCTGATGAACAGCGTCTTGCAACTTTAAGGGTCTTTTCGATTCTAATTGAACGGCATGGATTACCCACAGAAACGGACAAGCCTAAGGTACTGGCCTATTTGAATCCTCTATTCCCCGCGGAGTTAAATAATATCAATAAAGAGCTGGCTCTACTTCTTAGCAAGTTTCAACCTGATGGTTTTACCCAACGTACGCTGGACTCGATTACCAAAGCGGAATCTCTGATGACGCAATTCCATTTCCTTTCCATACTGATGAAAACGGAAAATTATGATTTCACGGATGGTCAAAAAAAACAGTTAACACAGGCCATCAATCCTTATGAATTACGGGCAGTAGCCTATCGGAAGTATCGGGCGCAAAGTGAAAAATTGCAAACTCTCATTCGAACCCTTGGCTTACCCGAAGTTGAGGACAATCTCCCAAGGCCACCGGTAGTCGAAAAATGGGAATTCGAAGAACTCGTCTCTCTGACTAACTCCGACAATCTGAAGACAGCCGATATTGCTAACGGAAAAGCAGCCTTTCGAAAGGTACGTTGTGACAATTGCCATCGTATTGGCAATTCCGGTGGAGTCCTTGGCCCGAGTCTCAATGGTATTGCCGGCCGTTATTCAGCCCCCGTCATACTGGAGCATATTGTGAAACCAAGCAAAGTTATATCAGATCAGTATCAGGCTAACATTTTCATCCTAAAAGACGGGCGGCAGATCACAGGCCAAATCGTGAATCTTTCTAACGGCAGATATTCCATTCGCACCGATCCGTTTCGGCCTTTTGCTCGAACCGATATCCCGGAAACCGATATTGAAGAAGTCATACCCTCCAAAGCTTCCTTGATGCCGGCAGGATTATTAAATCCACTTACCAAAAACGAAGTGAGAGACCTGTTAGGCTATTTGCTCAATCCACAATGATCACAAATCATTCTGGATAAATCTGAACTTCATTCAGGCCACCGCCCAACCCCCAGTAAGAATCGATATAGATTCTTACTTTACGAGCTTTGACCGCATTAAACCTTGTGGACTGCCAACCATCTCCAAATGGCACCGGCACTCCTGGCTCCAACATGCCTGCAAAGGTCTCACTATACTTCCCAAAGTGTTCGGGGTATTTAAAGGCAGCCTTAAACGGACGATCAAATACTTTGCCGAACCTTTTGCTCTGAGTAACAATTACTTCCCCATCCACATCACGTAATTCGATCCGGTAGTCGATCGTAGCAAAATCATTTAACCCGGCGTTTGCCGTGTTTAGAACCCGGACTTCTGAAACCTGCCTGTCCTTTTTCCATTCATACTCTATCCACCCCTGTTGCTGGTACGGCAACAACCAGTAGGTTGGCGAAACATAAAACGGAAAAGTTGCCATTGGATCGCTGACAAGCGGATGTTTCTCCGGTCCGTATCCGCCGAGTGTCGACGTCGCAATTGGTCGTTGCGTATAGTCTAATTTTCCATCCAAAGGATACTCGGATGTCTTGTTATCAATCGTCAGGTAGGGTGAAAAGCGAACCGCCCTACTCGCGGATGCGGTGACTCTTGCTTCCCGCGCAAGATTCAATGCGAGTGATTCATCACGACTGACTAACTGTGCGTCCAGAACGGGTGCCAATCCCTGACGCAATTGCTGCTGGCTGGAAATGGAGTTACTTTCCAGCGTCGTTGCCGTTGGATCAGACCTGAAACGAAGATTTGCATCGGCAATCTGAATGCCATTACCCAGCGGGTAAGTCCTGCCAAACATGGTTAGCTCAGTCGCTCCGTCGACGGATGCACGGACATGGGAAATCTGGCCAACACTATTCATATTCAAAGCCAGATCAAGAGGCCCGGAGTTCTTAAATATCTCCTGCCCTTCCAACGCTAAGTAGGCCGCCTTCCGCAGATAGATTTGTTCAATCGTCTCGTCATCCCGAATCCTGAACCAGGCAAATTCCGCTGCTACAGTTCCCCACTGAAAGGTGACTGGCTTTCGAGCATCAACGACAATCCAATCCGCCTCAAACTCACCTCTTGGAATCTTAATCACCGTGGCTTCCTCTATCTTCTCGACCTCGGCCTGTATTAATTCCGTTGACTTCTCGAGTGGATTCAATAGTGCTACAAATGTCTGACTTGTTGTCGCAAGTACTCTCCCAAGCGGTTCGATAGTGACAGGCCCCAATTGCAGAATCGAATCATCATGGATGTGATTGGGGGGATGAGAATATTCAGCTGCTAATAATTCTCCACGAAGAATTGCCACATCCCTCCCTTCGGGAACTGAAAAATATACGTAGTCTGTGCTGATCCAGTCCGTTGTTTTTGTCATCGAGCGATTATCTCTAAGACTCAATGGATCTGGAATATTGTACAGTTCACTACACTTCACAACGACGTTTCCTTCAGCGTCCAATAACGTGAAGGGAATTTTCCAGGCAAGATTTTCATAGACCGCGAGATCATCTTTTTTGTATTGCACACGCATGCGATAGCGATGTCCGGCTTTCAACAATACCGTTGATTGGAATTGATTTAGACTAACCCCCTGTTTCTCTACTAGAGCTGTCTTACCTTTGACGTAATAAGCTGATTCCGGTAAACCATCTTCTAATTGACTCGGATGAACAAGTTTGCCTCTCCCACTCCATGCTTTCGGCGCAATAACAACAGGTTGTTCATTTGAAGTCTTATATTTGCCGGCGATGGCGCGTAAAGTCAGCAAATTATGGTCATACATATATGATACTTTTGGCTGGCCGGGAGCACTCTCGATTTCAAATTCAACGTCTTGCGGAACGAGCAATTGAATTCCCAGATCAGCATTGGGGCGTTTCAATCTCACATACCGATCGTTCACTCTTTCATAAACAGCAGCATTGACATTATCGTTTGCAAACACGTGATTCCAGGTTTGCCATTGCCATCCATGAAACCTCGGCTTCTCCTGTTGGACATGGTCAATAAAGATAAAATAATCTCGGCCTGGTACATCTTTGACATAAACAATATCACGGTCACGCCGCTGATAATGAGTGGGAAGGTTGTCATGTTCTTTGGGTTTGTAGTACTGAATATTACTGCGAGCGATAGAAGAATGGATGATGGACAATTTTTCTCCATCCCAACTACTATTCACCTTCATCGATGGAGCTAGGGGCTCTCCTTCTGTAACGATTCCCGTCTCAGCAGCCTGATAACCATGCCACTTATAGTGCCAAGACATCCCGGATGATGTCCCCAATATTTCTCCTAAAGATGAAAGGAAGATGTCACCATTGACGTACATATAGGTGTGCCCCATACCGTAGCCACTGCGAAGCATACTCATGCGATCCGTGGTTTTGAACAAGTCCGTCGGCTTGGAGACATTTGGTTGATAAACTTCCGGACGTGTCCATAACAACGTGATGATGTCGGAGTGGCCTGATTGATGAGCGTTATGACTGGCAAACGAAAATTCTTTTTTACTGTTCAACCTGACCATCGACTGGTTGATAAAATAAGCCGCGGCCGACTTTGGATTGCGATAAGCAAAGTCATACCACCAGGCACTGCCCGATGCAGAACCTGGCAACTCGATTGGTTTTCCCGAGATAATTCCGGGGATTCCTTGATACGCTTTGCTAATAGGTTCCCGGAACATCCCGACGGGTGGTACAGTGGATTCGTGCATGATCGGGTAATAAGTGGCCTCTTCGAATCCGGGATGATTCCTCAAATCCACACCTCTAGCATTATGCAAACAGACAGCAGCGGTATAAAGATTTTGCATGGAGACACTCCAGTATCCAGGCATCCCGGCTTCAAGCCCCTGCCCTGCCCAGCCGATGTCGTGGGCCAGCAACCAATGATAAGTTTGCAGGAAACTCGAGAACCATCTTTGAGCATCTGGGTAATCCCTTCCCAATGCCAAGCATCCGATCATCGCTCCCGAAAAAACATTGTTTCCCTGATTCTTACTCCTTAGATGATGAAGGCCCATCGCTGGTGTATGTAAAACCAAACGGTAATATGGTTCAACGACTTTTTCTGCAAGGATATCGCGTGCTTGCTGACGCTGAGCATCCGTTAAGGCCGACCAGATAAAATCCACCGTAAACGCGCTATTCCGAGCGTACATCCCGGCATGAATCTGTGGCATGGCTGCACCACTCCATGTAAACCATCCCCAGCGATTCACCCGGGCAGCGGTTACAAGAACATCAAAGGCTGTTTCTGCGTATTGTTTTTCACCTGTGATCAAATAAACAAAAGCGGCAGAGGTCATACGTGTTTGCATGTGATGAGCAAGTAATTTTGCAAGCTCACGACTGCCCTCATCTTTCGTGACAGCGTCAAACTCGATGGTTAGGTCAAGAATTTTTTCGAGACGATCATCCATTTGGAGTTTGTCTTGAGCCCAAGCGGCTACCAATTCATCCGCTCGAGCTTCGATTGCCTTGTACTGACCAGCCCAGGGCTCCTGAGTAATTTTCGCGCGAACCGATGCAATTTCCTGAGATTGAATTAATAGCCCTATTCCGGGTTCGGGAAGTTGCTGAGCCCCACAAGAAGTACGGATGCTGAGCACGAGAACGGCGACCGTTGTTAGCCGCCTGAGTAATGATAAATATCGTCGAAGCATAAGAATAGAAGTGCCCGAACTCATGAAAGATTTAATACAAATTTGTGGTCGATTATATCATGCAGTCCCGTCTACTTCGCCTGATTTGTGACTGTCGGCATCCGATGCCTTTCTACACCAGAAACACGGTTTATAATAAGAGCGATGGTCGCAAGTTCCTTTTCCGCAATAGAGCCTAAAATGCCACGAAAATTCTTTGCCGTACTAGTACTGTTTCTCTCCTCTCTGGTTACTTATGGTGATGACCGCCCAAACATCCTACTCATTATGGCGGATGACCTAGGATTCTCTGATATCGGTTGTTATGGCTCGGAAATACCCACTCCCAATCTAGACAAATTAGCAAACAACGGGCTGCGTTTTACTCAGTTTTACAACACCTCCAAATGCCATAGTTCACGCGTTTCGCTGCTAACAGGTCTCTATTGTGATCAAGCAGGCGGAGAATCACTTAGTCGAGGAGCCACCATCGCTGAAGTTTTGAAAGAGGCTGGATACTTTACCGCCATGTCCGGCAAATGGCACCTAAGCAAACAACCTACAGACTTTGGATTCGACCGTTATTGGGGACACTTGTCAGGAGCTACCAACTTCTTCACGGGTGACGATACATTCCGATACAACGGCCAGAAATATGATGTCCCGGAAACACTGAATGGGCGGCCTTTCTATACAACGCATGCGATCGCTGATTTCGCCATCGAATTCATCAACGAGGGGCTAGATTCTAAGCAACCGTTTCTCATGTATCTTCCCTTTAACGCTCCACATTACCCTCTTCAGGCACCAGAAGCAGATGTAAAGCGTCACCTTGGAAACTATAACGATGGCTGGGACGAACTGAGAGAAACCCGATTCACGAAACAACTAGAAATCGGCCTGTTCCCAGCAAGCACTCATTTAAGTCCTCGTTCAGACCACGTCCCTGCCTGGAGTTCACTCCCTAAACAAGACAAAGAGTGGGAAGCTAAACGCATGGCCGTCTTCGCTGCCATGGTCGACCTGTTGGACCAGAATATTGGTCGTGTCATCGCTCATCTCGAAGAAAAAGGAATTTTAGACAATACCTTGATTCTGTTTTGTAGTGACAATGGAGCATGTCCGTTTGAACGAACTCAGGGGCGCTTTAAAGATCCTTGGAATCCAGCATCTTACTGGCTCTATGATGCGAGTTGGGCTAATGCTGGCAACACTCCATTCCGGCTCTATAAACAGAACCAACACGAAGGTGGTATCTGTTCCCCGTTAATTGCTCACTGGCCTAAGGGGTTGCAAACCAAACCTGGAGAAATCACTACTCAGACAGCCCATCTCGTTGACTTCATGGCAACGTTTCTTGAAGTCGCTGAGGCCAAGTATCCCCAACAAGTCGGGGAGCGAAAGATTGACCCGCTCGTAGGGAAGTCACTGGTTCCTGTTTTCGAAGGTGCCGAACGTGAGGGACATGAAACTCTCTACTTTCATTTCGGAACAGATCGGGCATTACGTCAGGGCCCATGGAAAATCGTGTCTGCAAAGTTGGGCCGTTGGGAGCTTTACAATCTGAACAAAGATCGAACAGAAATGCACGATTTAGCGGCCAAACATCCTCAACGCGTCAACGAGATGAAGGCAATCTGGTTCGATATTGCAGCGAATCAAGAACGTCTTAAAGGCAAACATCTGTTACCTGTGAAGAAAACTATCACTAAATTGACATTTCGCAAAGACACCTCGAGTGGCGGCGTAAAGGATTAAGCCAACTATTTATCTGACGGTGATGATGGCAAATAGTCGGCTCCCAAATTACGGGGAAGTGGTGTGACTTGATTAGCATCTGCCCATCGATCCCATTTGGCAGCCAAAGTTCTAGCGAGAAGCGGATGGCGTTTCACCAGATCGCGTGACTCAATTCTATCATGGGAAATATGATAGAGTTCCCACGGTTGGCCCCGTGTCGCGACTAGCTTCCAGTTACCTTCACGTACGGCCCGACTTCCCTGATGCTCAAAGAATAAAGCTCGTTTATGCATTACATCATCCGGCTTACCAGTCTGCCATAGGTCTACCAGACTAAGCCCGGGTAATTTTATGGTGGAATTATCTTGCCATTGCTGCGGGTATTCTGCATGGGCGGCCTCCAGCATAGTCGGTACTAAATCGATGATATGAGCTGGGGTATCCAGCACTTTACCCTTAGGCAGCTTTCCGCCGGGCCAATGAACAATAGCAGGCATGGAAATGCCACCTTCATGGCTATAGTGCTTGTACAAACGAAATGGAGTGTTGGACGCGTTCGACCATCCGGAGCCAATGCTGTGATAGCTTTCAGCATTGCCCATCAATTCGAGTTGGTCACCCCAATGCAACTTATTATTTCTCCCGGACCAAACATCGAAGCCGAAAGGATCCCATTCATAGCAAGCACCATTATCCGAGATAAACACAATCAATGTGTTTTCAAATTCACCCTTGGTTTTCAGATCATCGATCACTCGTCCGACATTACGATCCATCTGATCAACCATTGCCGCGTAGATTGCCATTCGTCGAGCTAAATCCCCACGACGATCACGTGGGAGGGAATCCCAGGCGGGATTGCGAAGAGGTGCCGTTTCGCCCCAATCCCAATAAAGGCTGCGTTTCGAAAGCTCAGAATCTTTTGCAATAACACCTAATTTCTTCATGCGTTTTAACCGGTCTTCACGAATGATATCCCATCCTTCGTGATACCGATCTTTATACCTTTCGATATCCCCGGGCCATGCATGTAATGGAAAGTGCGGTGCATTAAAGGCCAGATATAAAAACCACGGTTGCTCCGGAGTTTCTCGTCCCATTTCCAAAAACTCTAACGCATGATCAACCGTCGCATCAGTTGCGTGAAAAGAGCCGGGCTGATATTCAATGGGTGCATTATTCTTCGGAAAACGATCTAACTGCGTGGGGTCAAAGTAGTGTCGGCCACTCTTAACTGTTCCATATGATTGTTCAAATCCATGCTTTGTAGGATCCGGAGTCCCCAGATGCCATTTGCCGGCGAGAAATGTCCGATAACCCGAAGCTTGCATAAGTTGGCCGGAAGTCACTGCGTCAACGGCAAGGGAGCCTCGATACCCTGGCTGATCAATATCTTTAATCATGTGGCCTAAGCCAACGCGGTGGGGATATTGTCCTGTCAAAATGCTCGCACGTGACGGACAGCAACGGCCCATATTATACATCTGGGTCATACGAATACCGTTATAGGCGAGGGCATCTAGATTTGGCGTATTGATCTCACCACCATAACATCCCAAATCACTGTATCCCAAATCATCAGCAACGATGAGCAAAATATTGGGACGTTCATCAGCCAAAACGGCTGATACCGTCATTAATAAACAGAGTGTTTGCAGAAATTTCATTCTCACCGCTCCCTGTACAATCTAATTAAGATGTAATAGTTCACCTGAATAGCCATATTATCATCCATATGTAAATACCGGCTCAAGTCACCAAAGCCAATCCATTCTTTAAACCTATTATTTTATGACCAACTCGAACTCCCAACCATGGACCTTCCTGCACGTAAACGACAGTCACATGGGCTCTCCCCGATCCTATCGATTCCGACCTGCAATCAATCAGCGTTGGGCCGCCATTAAAACACAGTTAGAACAAGAATCGGCAGATTTGTTGTTGCACGGTGGAGATCTGACACGAGACGGACAAACACATTCTTTTGAGCTTCGGCAGGCGGCTGAAGATTTGCGTACGCTTCCGTTCCCGACGTATGTCATTCCCGGCAACATGGATGTTGGAAATAAACACACGATGGTTAACGGTGCCAAAAAACGATGGGATCCGCTTGGATTGGGATGGGATGATCCTGAATTGAATATGACCTCAGAACGTTTGGAACTCTTTACTCAGATCTATGGCAAAATCAACTGGACCTTCACGCACAAAGATGTAAGATTCAGCGGATTCTATGCAGCGGTGGCTGGTTCAGGCTTGCCACAAGAAAAGAAGTTTTGGGATTTCATGGAATCGCTTCCTATTCTAAAGCCAGCGAAACATCATGTTGCCATCATGCACTACTGGTTGTTCATGGAAAATCCCGATGAACCTGACTGGGATCTCACCAACGAGGAGGAATACGATAATTGGTATTTTTCTATTTCCCCCCCTCACAGACAACGCCTCTGGAACATTCTTAAAAAATCGAACGTGGAAATCTTATTCTGTGGTCACGTACATACTGCTCGTCCCGTGCAGCAACTCGATGGCATTCGGATTTACCGAACCCAGGCGGCCGGTAATACCGCACAACTGACGGATCGTTGGGATACGATTGATACCCGGTTTGGTTACCACCGCTGCACCGTCGCTGAAGCTGGTATTGATATAAAATTTATTCCGGGTGATGACCAGTGTGAGGAATTTGGAACCTACGGTCCGTTAGGACACCCCAAAGTCGAAGACCGGGACTACAGGGCGGCACAGCAACATCCTCCCATTCAACCGGATTGACCCAGGGAAGTGCGAATCCGTTTTAAGCCAAAAGAGCTTCAACAATTTTACCGGGCTGTCCGTCAAGCAAAGTTTGCTCGCGCCCATTTTGTTTGAACGTCAGTGCGTCGGCATCCAGACCGAACAGATGCAANAANGTTCGGTGATANTCAAAGTGATTNACNACATCCTCNATTGCATTATGCCCAAACTCATCCGTTGCACCNTANGTTGCNCCGGNTTTAAANCNTCCNCCTGCNACCCACATACTAAATCCATAAGTATTGTGGTCCCGACCNAAATTGGCGACNCCNGTATCATTNTGGATCACTGGNAAGCGGCCCATTTCNCCNCCCCAGTGCACTACCGTCGAGTCNAGCAACCCNCGTTGTTTCAAGTCCTTCACCAATGCGGCCGCAGGAATNTCTACTTTTTTGCAGGATGCCGGNAAGCGNGTNTGCAGTGATCCGTGATGATCCCAATATTGNTTCTTNGTAAACAANTGGACAAAACGTACACCACGTTCGACNAGTCGNCTNGCGATNANACAACGCTTCCCAAATTCATCCGTNNCTTNGACTCCNATCCCATACATATCATGNGTGGCCTGAGTTTCCTGACTNATATCNAGTGCTTCCTGAGCNGAAGNNTGCATTTTGTAAGCAAGTTCATAATTNGCNATCCNNGCNGACANCTCCAATTCACGNTCACGTTGTTGNCGATGCTTTTCGTTCAAACGNCGAATCAAACCGAGAAAGTTCTCTTGNGATTTACCNGNAAACTGNNGGGGNGCATTGAGATTNANNATTCTTGGTTCTATNGGNCGAATCACCGTTCCCTGAAACAATGATGGCAACCAACCGTTGGACCAATTCAATACCCCTTCNACAGGAAGTCCCTGTGGATCCGTCAGCGAAACNTAGGCNGGNAANTCATCGGTTTCCGCACCAAGAGCATANGTCAACCAACTTCCTAAAGCAGGACGTCCTTTTTGAGTTCGACCNCTNTTCATGGCNTGAATAGACTGTCCGTGNTTATTTACACCNGTATGCATCGAACGAATNACCAATACATCATCGACGATATCCGCCAATCCNGGCATTAATTCTGAAATCTCNGTACCACACTCTCCATGTTTNGNAAACTTGTATGGNCTTCCCATNATTCGAGAACTTGCTTCAGCNGCATTATCATATTTGATTTTGCCAGGGAACTTCTCGAGATGCATTTTGTTCAGTATNGGCTTAGGNTCCATNAGATCCATCTGGCTTGGGCCACCCTGCATAAACATNGAGATCATCGCTTTNGCTTTGGGCTCNTAATGAGTTTGCTTGGGTNACAAGTCATAGNTTTGCAGGCCCAGNTTNGGTTTNACCGGTTCAGCCGAANCTCGATTCTGNGNNAACCATGCAAGAGACAAGGGAATACTCCCCATTGCCACTTGGGATAAGAAGTGCCGACGATTTGATTGAGTTTGCTTATTTTTCATCATGNTATTTTTCCNACTCTCGCCTCTACTTAGTCCACATATATGAACTGATTGGAAGCAAGCAATGCCTGACACAACATATCAAATGCTGTCTTTTCTGCNCCTGCAACTCCCAACTCGCTATCAGCTTCCAGCAGTTCCTGTTGTTGTGTTGCAAGGAATGCTAAAAGTTCACTGAGTGTCTCATCCGATATTNGCTGCCCAAAGGCACGTTGCCANGCGTATAAGATATGTTCCGATGGAGATTCACCACCATGCTGCCTTATNTGATTAGCAAACAAGGCAGAATACTTCANAATNAAATCACTATTCATCAACAATAACGCCTGNGGAGCAACATTTGAATCTGACCGACGGGTACAGTTCGGTGCGACCGATGGCACATCAAAAGTCTCGAGCACAGCTAACGGGCGACTTCGTCGGACCTGTACATAGATACTCCGTCGATGTTCNTCGGCACCGATGCCATCACCTTTGATCGGNTTTCGCTCACCGTCNAGATTCTCTTTTCCNAGGANGATTTGACCAACTCCGTCTTCCCTCACAGGAACGGCTTCNCCAAACATNGAGTTGTTCNATTCCCCNCTNACAGCAATNANCGCATCTCTAACGATCTCNGACTCAAGNCGNCGAACNGATTGGCGAGCGTAATATCGATTATCNGGATCGTTTTCATCCAGCTGCGGTGANCTACCAGACTGTTGCTGGTAGGTATAAGAGTTAAGAATCAAACGATGAATATGCTTGATATCCCAACCACTCTCGATAAACTCCCGAGAGAGCCANTCCAGTAGATGAGGATGAGTTGGTCTCTCTCCCAGTTGGCCAAAATCACCTAACGAATTGACNAATGCTCGACCAAAGTGATGATACCAAATCCTATTCACCATCACGCGAGCCAANAAAGGATGCCGGTCACCAGTGAGATGACGAGCGTAAGCCAAACGACGCCCNGTCGTTGGTAAATCGGGATTGTTTTCGGGGATTACGACTGAGACTTTCGAACTTAAAATCTCCATCTCACCTGGCAAAGTCGGTNCTTCCGCCGGACTNGAGTGATTTCCTCGTTTGAATAAGTAAGTCAATGGCTGATGGTTNTCTGGTTCAGTCAGTGCTCGAATAAAATACTCACGTGGAATTTCTGCTCGTATCGNATCAATCACCTTTTGCAGATCATCCATCTCCTTTCTGGCGTCCGTGTTCCGACATATTTCTGCCGCTTTGCGGTAATCNGCAACCAACCTTGCTTCTTCGGCATTAAACTGTGACAAGGTATCAGCTGTGACAAGCANTGGCTGATGCTTAGCAAGCCTTAACTTCTGCTCTTCATTACGTTGTTCCGATGCAACCTCGAGGACTTGTGCCAAAGCGGTNCGAACTGCTTCATCTTCCAATCCNTCCAGATATNTTTGTTTTACACCNGCTATAGCATCCTGTTCNCGNTGCTCAGCGATGGCTTCAATATCATCGGAACGACGNGACCGCTGGCGACTATAGAGATAAAGAGAACCNGCGCTAATATTNTGAATATAGGGATGCTCTTTCAATAAAGCCGTTTGTTCNTCGGAACGTTCGCTNGCGGTTGTTTGATAGGCTTTCCGAAGCGGCTCCTTTAATTCATCGGGAGCCTTTATCAGTTCTTCGTAAAGCGTCCGATCGATGTGTTTATCGATCACTTTCTGNCGTTCGTCGGTTGCTTCCTGAACTCGCACTTCGATCGTAGATTTNTCGANNTTATCTTGCTCTGTATAAAGGCTGATTTGCCGTTGTGAGGGTGTCTGCCANGATTGCCAATCCATCGCAGGAGCAAGAATGGCTCGTAGACGATAGTANTCTTCCTGGCTGATGGGATCATAGCGGTGATTATGGCAGCGAGCACAACCAACNGTCATACCAAGCAGNGAGGTCGTCATGACATTNATGCTATCGGCAATCGCTTCNTTTCTGGCAACCATCTGATCAACNCCGCNACTACCGGTNCCATCCGGNGCCATTCTCATGAAACCTGTGGCCGTCAGTTTCCGCCGAGCCTCTTCCGCNAGATTGTTNTAGGGNCTTTGTGTTAANTCATCNCCGGCAAGTTGNTCNNTTACAAATTGATCNTANGGCATATTNTCATTGAAGGCACGAATGACNTAATCACGATANGCATAGGCCCACTCTCGNTCCGTATCTGCGTCNGTNTANCCTTCNGANTCTGCATATCCGGCAACATCCAGCCAGTGACGCCCCCAGCGTTCTCCATATTCGGGAGATGCAAGCAAACGATCAACTAACTGTTCGTAAGCATCCGGACTTTCATTGTTGACAAATTGTTCGATGGCTTCGGAGTTGGGGGGAAGACCTAACAAATCAAAGGAAAGACGTCGAATTAAAATTTCACGAGGGGCCCTCTCTGTAAAATCCAAACGCTTCGAACGCAATTTAGACAAGATGAAATAATCCACCGGAGACGAAAGAGCACGACGAGTATCCGTTATCGGAATCTCTCGTTTGACAATCGGTTGAAATGCCCAAAACTGACTTTCTTCGTTGGTGAAATACTGCTCGGATATTGAGTCTGGCTCCGGACTAGCCGTTCGGGCGCCCTGATCAATCCACTTTCGAATCGTCTCGATTTCTAAACGAGATAAGTTCTTGTCCTCCGGTGGCATCTCACCCGATTCAACGCGATTAAACAAAAATGAATCGACGGCCATGCCCGTAGCAATGGAAGGTCCTGAATCACCACCCTTCTTAATAAATTTAGCAAGCCGTAGATCCAGATTGGCTTCCTTCACACCTTCCTCACCGTGGCAATGAAAACAATGCGCCTTCAGGATGGGACGCACATCGCGTTCGTAGAAGACATCGTCAGCTTGCACTGACCATGGCAATAGCATGCACAGACCTAAAAATAACAGCCTCGGGCTCACAGAACTTGTCCTTTAATTAAGCAGCTAAATCATCCCCTACATTTTATCTAAAATAGCTGCTTCAGTCGTTGGTATTCATCACTTAGACCAGGAATTCCACCCCTGCTCTGAAAGTACTTACTGATTTCATTACAATAAATGCAATTCCTTATTGGACCAATGGAGTGGGAGCCTTCATCGATGCTAAAAACAATCACAAGTGTTATCGCCTGTATCGCCATCGTTTTAGGATGTTTGCTGTCTCTGGCAAAAGAAGCCGACATAAAAACACATTCCGTGGGAGATAAAGTTCCAAATTTTGAAGTCCGGACCCTCAAGGGAAGAAAAATCACTCTTAAAGACCTCCAGTCTGACGGAAAAAACAATACTAGTGGTGTGACCGTTCTTACATTCTGGTGTTCATTCTGTGGAAGTTGTCGAATGGTCGATAAACCACTGAGTGAACTTTCTCAAAAATACGAAGGAAAGGTCGCCATTCTTGCATTGGACGCGAGTGCCGGTGAACAAGCCCGAACGATCTCCAAAGTCCTTAAAGAAAAAAATCTGGAAATGCCAGTGCTTATAGACTCTCAGGGAAATCTTGCCGATCTATTCGGAGCCAAAATGACGACGACGACAGTCGTTATTGATGCAAACAATGTAGTGCGATACTGGGGACAATTCCGGCAAGGAGATAAGGCTCTGGCAGAAGAAGCCGTCGAAGCTGTTTTGGCTGGTAAAAATCCGCGACAGGAACACACGCGGGAACGAGGCTGACACATTGAACGTTTTTAGGATTCCGTGCGAATCCTGTTTAACCACTCTAGCCAGTACCACGCATACCCGTTGAGACACCTTTAATGGTCAACTGGGTTTGATAATCCAAATCAGAGAGATACTCGGGGCTGTCATCTTCCGACGCGGCAGCACATCGCTTCATCAGTTCAATTTGCAACAAATTGAGTGGGCCGACATAGCCATTACGAACATCGATAGAGCGGTGTAACCAACTCACTTTATCAAGCAACTGTTCCGAGCCGGTCAACTGCAGAATCGCTGCCAGCGTGTTTTCATATTCAGCATTGATCATTTCGATCAATTCGCTGCCACCTTCTAGGTCAGCACCAAGTTGAGCATAGCGACTAAACACAGGCATGTTCGTTTTAGCCAGTGCCAGGGCAGCATTATCAATAATGGCTTTGAAGAAAGTCCACTCGTCATACATGCGTTGAAGCATGTCAAACTCCCCCGCATCCACAAATTGCTTACAAGCCGAACCGATGCCAAACCAGGCTGGAATTAAGCAACGACACTGCGTCCATGAAAACACCCAGGGGATTGCCCGTAGGTTTTCAACTTTATCACCTTTACGGCGTTTGGATGGCCGCGAACCGATCGGGAGCTTTTCGATTTGATTAATGGGAGTCACACGTCGATAGAAATCCGGGAACGACGGGTGATCTACAAGTTGACGATACCCTAGTCTTGAACGATCAGCTAACTGCTGTATCGTGTCCTGCCAGGGAGAAATATCCACGATTGAATCGTCAGAAATCTTCGACAACACGGCCCATGCGAGTTGTTCAAGGTGACGGCTTGCAATATGAGGATTGTCATACCGGTCAGACAAAATTTCACCCTGCTCGGTCAATCGCAATGTACCATTGAAAGAATCTTCAGGTAACGACAACACTGATTTTGCAGCAGGCCCTCCGCCTCGGCCAAGCGATCCGCCTCGACCATGAAAGAACGTCAGATTAACACCAAATTCTTCGGCAACCTTAGCCATTCTCGATTGTGAATTATACAATCCCCATTGCCCTGCCAGATAACCACCATCTTTAGTGCTATCGCTGTAACCAATCATGATGGTTTGGTTATTACCTTGTTGTTTCAGATATTCACGATAAACAGGGTCACTGAGTAAAGACGTTAACGTGGCATCTGCATTCTTAAGGTCCTGGATGGTTTCGAAAAGAGGGACAAGTGGTAGCTGACTGTGTGCGTCCTGCTCGTCGCCACCATCAATCGCCTCAGACCATTTCCATAGCCAAAGCACGGTCAGCAAATCACTGGGAGTTCTCGTCATACTCACGACATGGCCACCAAGAGCTGCCATACCGTAGACACGAGCCGTTCGACGCATCACGGTAAATAACTCGAACGTACGACTCGTCCCCTCCTGAAGTGTTAACTCACCCAGTTGAATCTCACTGCCAAGTGTGCTCAACAACAATTCCTGCCGTTGTACTTCCCCGAGAGCCTCCGGATCATCATGTTTGCCGGTAACTTTCCAGATATCATTCATGACTTCGGCATAAACGCCTGAGTCCTGACGAATATCCAAATGCATCATATGGAATCCAAAAATTCGAATTTGGTCCAGCCAGGGCTGTACTTCATTTTCAGCAATAATGGTATTGCCGGTTGTCCTCAAACTATTGCGAATCAAGGTCACGTCACTGTGAAGCTCGGCTGCTGACATGTACGCTCCCGGGATATTTGATACCCGATCGGTTATCTCTAAAGTTGCTGTCTGAGACAATCTCCAGTGAATCACTCGAAGCCATTGACGATAAGATTCCCGAGGAGGAACCCGTTGCAACAATGGTTCAAGTTCCGGCCAGCGTTCTTTCGCATTCGTAACGGAATCCAGAATCATCTTTCCGGCTTCTGAATGCTTATCAGAGATACAAAGCGAGCGCCCTAACTTTTCACACTGATTAAGGTGAGTTTCAAGTGCAGCTTCCCGTAACCACTCAAATGTCTGGGCGGTAACGTCCGGAGTTACATAGGGGTTACCGTCACGGTCTCCACCAATCCAGGAACCATAAACAAATAATGGATTTGTTTTCTTCACATTCGGATAGAAGTCCGTCAGCGCCTGCCGGAGATCATTAGCAACACGAGGAACGATATCCCACAACACATCCTTATAAGCCAACCCGCGTTGCACTTCCTGCAATACCGTTGGCCGCCGCGACCGGATGAAATCAGTTTGCCATAGTTTACGCAACTGAGCTTTAACTTCACTTGGAATTCGCTCACGTTTGTGAGGTAACAGGTCATGCGTATCCTGACGGTCAAGCAACTTCCGTAAATCATTAAGCAAACGACGAATCGAACGACGTTTCGCTTCCGTCGGGTGGGCTGTAAGAACGAGTTCCACGCGAGCAGTGTTCACAAACTTTTGAACCTGTTCGTCGGTATGACCCTGATCATGGAACTGTTTGATGATTGCTCGAATCGTCTCTTTCGCAGGCTCGGGATATGCATGCTGCTTTCGATCATGAAGAACGCGAACTCGCTGCCGGTCTTCCGCTAAATTGGATAACTCGAGAAAGATCGTAAAAGCCCGAGTCAGAATGATAATCTGCTCTTTATCAACATTGGCAATAACTCTGTCGAGTTCTTCCTCACGTTCCCGATTACCGGAACGCAATTCCCGGATCATCTTCCGAACGGATTCCACCAGTTCAAAACCTTCATCACCAGCCACCTCACGAATAACATCACCAATCAACCGGCCTAACTGGTCGACTTCTTTGCTGAGCGTTTCAAACGAAGACTGGGACATAAATCTCAATAGAAAATAAAGTGTCTGGAAGTAGGGAATAGCTGATGTAGAAACCCTATTTTAATTCCGAAGGGCTCGATCGAACAGTACAGGGTGTAAGCAGGCTCATTCATCCCGTATTGAACCTAGCCAAACCGCAAATTCTTTGACGTCTTCCGATGACATACTCAAAACTAATGCTTCTCGATGAACAGGATGTACGGCTAGAACATGATCAAGCGTGAATTCGATCACATCGTTAAAATCGACACCATGAAGTTTCGTTTCATACAAATGATTGTCCACTCTACCCCGCAATTGCGTTCCATCACGGGAGACGATTCGGACCCAGAAATCTTCTCCCCAACCCCGAGAAGGCAGCGGATCTCCCTGAACTTTAATGAAGGATATCGGAACAGGGTGTCCTATAATCGGTTTCTTCGCTTCGCCACTACAAACCGGACAGGTACATGCTTCAGGAGCATCCGGGTGCACGGAGAAACGAGGGGAATCGATACGGAGCTCAACAAACTGGCCTACCGCTAAATACTTCTTTAATAAGTCATGGGGAATATGGAAGTGCTCAGGATTCTCCTCATGCATTTGAAGCCCGTCAACCAAATCATATTCATTAGCAAATTGAGACATTACCCTCATTCTCCATCTTCATCGCAGGAGGCCCCCACGTAAGTAAATCGGGGTACTGTTTTACCGTCAACGGTAACGTTTTCAAAGAACATGTTAAATGGCCTAACCCACAGATTGCGTTCATCATATTCCTGACGATAAAGCACCATTTTCTCTTCTGTTTCGCTGTGATAGGCGATTCCCAGCACCATGTAATCTTTGTTTTTATAATGTCGATACCTTCCGGTTCTTAACTCTTGCTGCATCTTTTACTTTCCTGAATTACGTTCCCAGAAAACCCCCTCTTCATAGCCCTGAATCGAAGTGTCCTGTTTCGCCATTTCCAAACGCTTTAATGCCCATAAACAGTATTCCTGGTTGAGATCGATTGACAAGCACTGACGTTGCAACTTGGCCGCAACGACGGCTGTTGTCCCACTTCCACCAAACGGATCAAGCACATAGTCTCCGGGATTGGTACTCGCCAGTAATAATTTTGCAACCAGTTTCTCGGGCTTCTGAGTGGGATGGTCTGTGTTTTCTGACATCGACCAAAATGGGACGGATAAGTCATTCCAGAGATTAGACGGGTGAGTATCACGATAATTACCGTCACGTCCCTCGTCCCAGTCCTTGGGACTGCCGTCTGCATTCCTGTAGGGTGCAATCACGCGCCGACGGTGTTTCACCTGCTCAACGTGAAATGTGTAATCTTTAGACATCGTACAAAACCATATATCCTCGTGAGAATTTTTCCAGTTGGCCTTCGCACCACGCCCTTTCTCCCGTTCCCAGGTAATTCGATTTCTAACTTGAAAAAAATCATCAACAACATCCATGACCGATAGCGAAGTTCGCCAGTCACCACAGATATAAATGGAAGCCGTTGGTTTTAACAATGGCACAAGCCGACCGATGACATTACGTAACCACTGGGTGTATTTCCTTTCCGCCCGCGCCTGAAACTTTAACCTCCCAAACGATTTGGTCAAATTATAGGGGGGATCGAGCATCAGCAAATCGACAGAACTAAGTGGCAAGCGTTGTGCCCAGTTCTGATAATCCCCGCAAGCGACGCCAGTGACAGGTTTCCTGCGCCGCCGTTTTGGTACTTGCGTGAGTAGCAATGGTTGCAACTGCTTACGATCTGATCGTGATAATGTCACCGTACGATTTTGCGGTGCTCGTTTCCTAGAGCCAACACGTTTTGTAGTTATCTTTTTCAAAGTGGTTGTTTGGTTTTATTGAACAGATGGTTTATTGGTTTGCTGTCTGCCTTATATTGTAGAGACTGAATCTGAAGACCCAACCGTTGGAGTAACAACAATGACTAAACAATTTGTACTTGCTGTCTGCCTGATCGTAACGTTAACCATGTCTGCCATGGCAACAAAACCAAACAAACCACTCAAGCCAAGTCTGTTTGCAGGACAAGGCATCATGATGGGGGAATTAACTTCAACCAGTATTCACGCGCAAGTACGACTCACTGCGACCACTCAATTAGTGGATCGAGATGTTCCGGGACGCAGCGGAGTTGTTAAGTTTGCACTGATCGAAGATGTGGCTTTACCCCGTCCACGGTTCAAGGGTGAACTCACCACTATCGAGAAACAGATTGTCGAGACAAAAGCAGAGCATGACTACATCGCCCGAGTCATTTTCGAGAATCTCAAACCGAATACTCCCTATATCATTAAAACAAAAATCGGCATCAATGAAGATACACTCAGGTCAGGTCCAACCGGGCGATTCATTACCCATCCGGGCAAAGACCAGTCCCGACCCATTTCTTTTGTTGTCGTGACGGGAATGAATTATGCCAAGTTCCATGGAGATAACCGAATCGACCGAAAAATCCACCTGGAACATAACAATACCGAATTGCCGGAGGCTTATCAGGGTCGGGATAAACATCTCGGATATCCGGCTTTGGCAAGCATCAGCAAGTTGCGTCCTCACTTCTTCGTCGGAACCGGCGACAACGTTTACTACGATACCCCCAAAGATCCACGTGCAGAAACGATCGAAGAGATGCGGCAAAAGTGGCATGAGCAGTTCGTGCAGCCTCGTTACCGGGCTCTGTTCTCCCATGTTCCAACTTATTGGGAAGTCGATGACCATGATTACCGCATCGATGATGGCGATAACTCCGGAGACCATTTGCCGAGCGTGGAGATGGCTGTTCGTATGATGTACGAACAACTACCATACGCCGCGATGGGAGATCAAACAACGAAAACCTATCGAACAATCCGAGTATCAAAAGATCTTCAGATTTGGTTTGTCGAAGGACGAATCCACCGAACGGATAATGCTATGGAAGATGGAGCTGAAAAAACCATCTGGGGACTAGAGCAACGCGAGTGGCTTATGAAAACACTCAAAAACAGCGACGCCACTTTCAAAGTGATGGTATCGCCCACCCCAATGGTTGGTCCTGATGATAAACGAAAATTCGACAATCATACCAACTTCAACGGTTTTCGTCACGAACGCAAAGTCTTCTTTGACTTTCTCGAAAATGAAGGGCTAAGTAACAACAATTTCTATCTCATCTGCGGTGACCGCCACTGGCAGTACCACGCCGAAGACCCGACCGGAGTTGAGGAATTCTCTTCCGGAGCATTGATTGATGCCAATAGCCGACCCGGCCGAAAGTCCGGAGAAGAGTTGAGTACCGATCCCGAAGGTCATATTAAGCAACATTACCTACAAAACCCTCCTTCCGGCGGATTTTTACAGGTCGTCAGTCTTCCGGAAGTAAAGGGAATTGCCACACTAGCCTTCATTCATCGTGATGAAAAAGGGAAGGTTTTGAATATTGAAATCAAAGAAGCAAAATAGCACCCCTTCATCAATAACCAAAGCCTCAAAATGCGAGTCATTCTGAGGCTTCTCTTTTTTTAAAAAACAGGTCGACTGTGACCTCATGTGTCACACCCCTTATCGATACTTCTATCAGGCAAAGACAACAGTCGAAAACTCAATCGGTTTGAGTTGGGTTTAATTGAACTGCTGAACTCGTTTGATAAGGAATTTGAAATGGTACAACGATGGTTAGAATCGGATTTGGATACACTTTTCACCAGTAAAGAGCCGCTGGAACTGGGGCGTTTGGATATTGAGGATTTTTTTGCTGAGTTGGCAAAACTGCTGCGAGCCAGGGCTTCCAACGATAATGAAGTTACCGGATAGGGGAATCACTGGTTGCCAACAGGGGCTTCTTGCTCGGCGGTAGTCTGATTATTCTGATTCCGAAATGGATAACTTAGGACAATTTCCTCAATCCAAAGCTGAGGGGAGAAGTCATTCTCTAACAAAGTCCCCGTCAAATGTCGAAGAGGCCCTTCATCGAAATACTTTAGCTGTCGTCCAAGGGCAAAGCTCAACATGCGTTCACTGAGATTTCGAGCAAACCTGTCTTTTTCTCCCAAAAGAATTTGCTTGAGCTCACTGGCACCGGAGAACTTCCTGCCATCAGGTAACTCACCTGAGTTATCGATAGGCCTGTCACCCTGAGTCAGGCGAAACCTTCCGATGGCATCGAAGTTCTCCAAACCAAATCCGATCGGATCAATTCGTTGATGACAAGATCGGCACGCAACATCATTTCGATGTTGCTCGAATTGCTCCCGTAAAGTCTTCCCTTTCACATCGCCTGCGTTGTCAGGTAACGTCCCGGCATCAGGCGGTGGCGGGGGTAATTCATCTCCTAACAAGGTTTCAAGAACCCACTTACCCCGAATGACCGGGCTAGTCCGCAATGGCAGGGAGGTCGCGGTAAGCACACTACTCATTCCCAACAACCCACCGCGGTTCGGGTCATTCAAAGTAACAAGCTGGAACTGTTGATGCTCCACACCTTTCAAACCATAGAATTCGGCGAGAGCCTTATTGAGAAACGTCTCATTGGAATGGAGTAACTTCAGTAGACTCTTGTTCTCTCGTACGAGGTGGTCAAAGTACAAAACAGGTTCGGTTATCGCGGCTTCCTGAACCACCGCATCAAACTCAGGGAATTTCTTCGGATCCGGTCCGATCGTCTTCCCGATTGCACTGATCTCAAGCCACTGCTTGATGAAATTCTCCGTAAACATCGCAGATCTGGAATCTTGTAACATACGCCTAACCTGAGCCCGTAGAACCCCAGGGGTTGATAATTCTCCTTGAGACGCCAACCCAAACAATTCATTATCAGGCATCGTCATCCAAAGAAAGTAAGACAGTCTTGTTGCCAACTGATAATCATTTAATTTGAACTCTCCCTGCTGCTCACTATTACCTTCCACCTTGAATAGGAAGTTGGGTGACACCAGAATCGCGGTCAACGGAATTCGCAGCGCGTTCTTGAATGTTTCAACATCTGTATAGCCTCGTTCAAACAATGCCACGTAAGCTGCCAACTCCTGCTCGACAACCGGCCTGCGAAATGCCCGCGATGCAAACACGCTCAAAATCTCGGTGGCCGCCATCGTTGCAGACTTATTTTCGCCAGGCGCGGCAATAAAAACCAGCGGAGTCTCACTGACAGGGCCTAAGGAAATCGGCCCTTCGATTTGAACAAAATCCATCGCTACATTACCCGCTCGCTGCTTCTGAGGCTCAGGAGCTTTCACATGAGCAACCGAATCCAAGATGATCTTATTGTCAGCAAGGACAGCCTCATTCTGTTCCTTGATTTGATAATTCAAATCCTCCAGCGATATGTCTAATGCACCGGCCAACGATTGCTTGGAATCCTCCAGCATCACAGTGCGTTCGGAAACATAGCCTTTAAAGCGTTGCAGCTCGGACCTATTTCCCTTGGGACCATGCAACCGCAACCATTCGATAGGACGTTGGACATTATAAAAATGGGTATTCAATGCCTCCCTCAAGCGAGTGACTTGCTGATTTTCACCATCGATTCGATCCATACGCGGATGATTTTCCATAGCTCGCTTTGTAACAATATTACTCCACTGGTTCATCGGAGGGACCGGCTCAGAGGAATACTTATGCTTTACCTTCCCTTCGGGTTCAGACTGAGACGATCTATCTTCAGTCTCCTGATTAGGTACACTAACAATAAAATCCCCCTGTTGAATATTCCATGCAACCTGATGGGTACCCTTCTCGACAAAAGTAATCAGGTCATACATCTCCGGCTCCGTACTAGGAACCTGGATATCACCCTGTACTTCATCGTTAATTCTTAAGCGAGCCCCCGTCGGGCCGGCAGTCGACCAGGCCTTTACCCGAAAACGGTAATATCCACTTGAAGGGAACTTAATGGAGTCCCACAAAGTCATTTGTCCACGATCCAAAACATAGCCAAATTCTTTTGGTAGTGAGTTACGTTCCGTCATAAACATCTCTTCCGTTTCCAGATGCAGTTTGAGGGGAGAATCACGTAATGTGATTAGCTGATCGATCGACTGCTGAGCTGCTTTGATGTATTTTTCCAGAATGGCTGGCTCTAAAAAGAGATTGTCACGGTCATTGTTGAAACCACTCGCACCCTGAGCATCATCTCCCAATTCCCGTGCCGGGTTTAGATCTACTCCTAAGAGATCCCGCATGGTATTGGCATATTCCTGGCGAGAGAGACGAGCGGTCGCAACATGGCCGGCGTTTTTCACCTTCGACCAATCAATATCATTAATCTCGTCATCAATCCACTCGATCAAGAACCGCCTTTCGTCAAACGTAGGCAAAGGTTCTTCCGGTGGCATTTCCTCGTCTTCCAATTTCTCAAGAATTTTCAACCAGTCTTTACGATTCGCCAAAATCTGAGTAGCTTCGGTAAACTTAGCAATATCGACTTTGCCGGCTGTTTTTTTATCGTTATGGCACCGGTTACAGTACTTTTTCAAAAGCGGCTGTACTTTTTCTACGAATGCCACATGTTGATCAGAATCTTCAGCCAACCCGGGCATGGAAATACTAAAGGTCACGAACAAGAAAAGCCAAAATCGCATATAGAACCTATACTTCAAAAGAACTCAAGTAACCAAAACGGATTCAAGGCAAGCAGATAACCATTATAGTTACCCTAGATAAAAGTGTCTTGGATAAGAACCCCGGTGCAACGCACTAAACAGGTTAAAAACATCTGCCGTGACTAGCCGAGAAATGATAATATAAGAATATAGGATCAAATAACATCAAAAAGCTTAGTCAGGTTGTCCAATGAGTCAAAACTGGAAAATTTCACGACGCACAATGCTTCGTGGTGCCGGTGCAGCAGTTGCGCTGCCAATGCTGGATGTAATGAACAGCCATGCGGCATTGGGTAAGGAAGCGTTAGCTCCTCCAATGCGTATGATCTCTCTATTCATGCCCAATGGCGTGAATCCCGCAACCTGGGATGTCAAAGGTGAAGGCGCAGATTATGAAATCTCCGAGTCACTTTCGCCTTTACTTGACCTCCGTGACCATGTCAGCATTCTATCGAACCTGGACAATACCGGTGCAGGCGGACACGTCGGTGCAACCTCGGGATTCCTTTCCGGTATCAAAATGAGAAATGGAGTTCTGGGCATTTCCATGGATCAGGTTATCGCCAGACATACGGGTAATAAAACACGCTTCCCTTCCATCGTGTTAGGAACGGAACCTCCGCGACAGGGTAATGCAGGTGCTGGACTTCCCATCGCTTATGCAAACACTGTCTCCTGGTCGTCACCTAACTCACGTATCTCTCCTGAGATCAATCCTCAGGTGGCATTCGACCGCCTTTTCCGAACCGGCGAAAATGCCGTGGAAGAAGCTAAAGAACTTCGCAGTGTTGTCGACCTTGTGATGGAAGATGCCAAACGGCTCAAGAAACGCGCTAGTAGGAATGACGGCCATAAGATCGAAGAATACTTATCGAGCGTTCGAAATGTCGAGAAGCAAATCGACAGTACCTTGCACCCCCCCGCTCGTGAATGGGTCCCACCGACCACTCCAGAACTCGTGCGACCGCCTGCTGGCATTCCTGTGCGTCGGGATGAACATGTCAAAATGATGATGGATCTACTTGTCCTGGCCTTGCAAACCGACACCACTCGTGTTGGTACTTTTATGCTGGCTCACGGATTTAGTCGATGTAACTTTGGCTTCATGGGACTCAAAGGTGACCACCATACCATTTCCCACCACAAGAATCAGAACGATTGGCTTTCTGAGTACACCGCAGTAACTAAGTACTATGTTGGACAATATGCTTACCTCATGGAACAGTTACAAAACATCGATGAAGGTGGCTCGAGTTTACTTGAAAACTCAGTGGTCCTGTTCGGTTCCGGGCTGAAAGACGGTAACGGGCATGTCCGCTCAAATCTGCCCATCTTACTTGGCGGTCACGGAGCCGGAACATTGAACCCCGGCCGTCACATCAAGTTCGCACCGGGATCGGTATTACCGGACTTACACTTGTCGCTCATTCAGCGATTTGGGGTGGATATCGACACATGGGCCGATAGCTCAAACACGCTGGCCAACCTCTAGATCTCCGGAAATTACTGTGTCATTTTCGTTTTTTATGCGCGGTCTTCTAGCCTGGGTCGGCATACCCGTAATCGTTGCCTTACATCACTCCACCGCAAGCGGCGTGGATTTCAATAAAGAAATACGTCCTCTGCTTTCTAACCATTGTTTTGAATGCCACGGCCCGGATAATGCCACAAGACAGGCCGATCTGCGGCTGGATATCAGGCCGTCAGCTATGACTGTCATCACCCCAGGGAAAACAAAACGCAGTGAATTGATTCATCGCATCCATTCGAACGATCCTGATCGAATAATGCCACCTCCCGACGCCCAGAAATCCTTGACGAATCCACAGAAACAATTGCTTGTAAGATGGATCAAGGAAGGTGCGGACTTTCAACAACACTGGGCTTTCGAACCTGTACAGCAAGAGATCAGTAAACCGCATCGTAGCGACAACTGGTCACGGAACCCAATCGACCATTACATCTACAACCGGTTACGAAGTGAAGGTCTACGTCCCGCAGCGCCGGCGGACAAAGCAACATTACTCCGCCGAATCAGCTTCGATTTAACCGGACTTCCCCCAACGCTTGAAGATGCTAAACGTTTTCTGGCTGATGAAAGTCAGGACGCGATCGAAAAGTACATCGACCAACTGCTCCTATCTTCTGCTTATGGAGAACACATGGCGTTGTACTGGCTGGAAGCATCACGCTATGCCGACACCGATGGTTATCAAAATGACAGAACACGTCACCACCATGTTTGGCGAGATTGGGTCATTATGGCCTTCAATGAGAATATGCCTTATGACCAATTCATTACCGATCAGCTTGCGGGGGACCAGAAACCCAACGCGACTTTAAAGTCCCAAATCGCGACAGCATTTTGTAGAAACCATCGAATCAATTCAGAAGACGGTTCCATCCCGGCTGAATGGCATGTTGAAAACGTAGCAGACCGAGTCGACACATTTGGAACGGTCTTTCTGGGTCTTACGGTAAGTTGCTCACGATGTCACGATCATAAGTTTGATCCGATTTCCCAAAAGGATTATTACGAATTATTTGCTTATTTCAACAACAATGCCGAATGGGGAGTTGGCCCCAACAACGGTAATAGTCCACCGTTCATCGAAATCCCTCCAGCTTGGCCTAACATCTCTAAAGATCTGGATAAGCCCGTAAGGCCTGAACCTCTTAGACTTTCCAATGCCCGACAGGAAGCTGGGAACGGTCTGAAACGACCCCAGCCAGGTTCAGCGACAACACTCATGGTGATGCATGATCTTGAGACACCTCGTGAAACATACTTACTAAACCGAGGTCAATACAATCTGCTGGATAAGTCACAACAACTTTATCCAACCGTTCCGTCAGCATTAGATTTCAACTCGACGTTACAACCCAAAACTCGTTATGAGCTTGCCCAATGGCTGATCCATCCCAAGCACCCACTCACCGCCCGAGTTGCCGTCAATCGTTATTGGCAGCAGATCTTTGGTTTGGGAATTGTCGAGTCCAGTGAAAACTTCGGCGTTCAGGGCAGTTTACCTTCGCATCCTGAATTACTTGATTATCTCGCAACCACCTTCATTCAATCCGGCTGGGATACCAAGGCCTTGCTAAAGCAGATTCTACTAAGTGCAACATACCAACAGTCATCCGATGTAAATCAGGATTTGATACAACGTGATCCCAACAATCGGCTTTTAGCGAGAGGACCTCGCAACAGGCTTTCCGGCTTCGCTTTGCGGGATCAGGCTTTGGTAGCGAGTGGACTCTATGTTCAGGGAATCGGGGGCCCGTCAGTGAGGCCCTACATGCCGCCAAGAATTTGGCGATCCATCTCAAACAATTCCTATAAACAAGACGTGGGAAGTAAATTATACCGGCGTAGTTTGTACACCTACTGGCGACGCACGATTCCTCCTCCAACAATGATGAATTTCAACGCGGCTGGCCGAGAGGTGTGTATTGTACGTACGGAACCAACAAACACGCCCCTTCAGGCACTTACACTACTGAACAATAAGATCTTTGTTGAGAGTGCCCGCAACCTTGCTCAACAAGCATTACAGCAGGGAGGTGAGTCAAATACCAAGCAAATTGAATACATATTCCAAACTATTCTGACGCGTCTCCCTACCCAACAGGAGATCCAAATCCTCACCGAGTCACTAGTACTCTTTCAACAACGATATGCGGAACACCCTGAAGAAGCCTCGGCATTAGTCTCAGTCGGTGAGTCGATCACCAACGAGAGAATTAATGAACAGAAATTGGCGGCCCTGACGATGATAGCTTCAACAATCTTTAATCTGGACGAGGCGATTACGAAATGATGACAAAACTATCGGATTTACAAAACCGACAGAATTTGTGGCATCGCAGGTATTTTCTTAGGCGCATGAGTACAAGTCTCGGCGGGTTGGGGTTAGCCACTCTACTGGGCAGTGACGCTAATGCCCGGCATACCGGTCAGCAAGCCATCGGTGGACTGGAATCGCTGCCTCATCATAAACCAAGAGCCAAGCGAATTATCTACCTGTTCCAGTCCGGTGGTCCAGCGCAAATGGACCTCTATGATTACAAGCCGCAATTAGCGAAACGGTTTGGTGAAGAAGTTCCGAAAAGTATCTATCCCGATGATCGTAAAACAACGATGAGTAACGCTCAGGCTTCCTTTCCGGTTGCCCCGTCGATTTTTAAGTTCCGTCAACATGGCAAAGGGGGAAACTGGTTACCCGAAACGCTTCCGCGGCTGGCTGAAGTAGCGGACGACCTTTGTATTATCAATTCATTTCATACCGATGCGATCAATCACGACCCGGCAGCAACACTGATGCAATCAGGGTCACAAATCCCGGGACGCCCGAGTATTGGCTCCTGGCTGGGCTATGGTCTTGGAAATATGAACGCGAATCTACCGGCATTCGTGGCCATGAGTTCCCGCGGTACCGGTAAACCCGGTGGCCAACCACTATACGATCGCTTGTGGGGAAGTGGATTCTTACCGAGTCGATTTCAGGGGGTAAAGTTTCGTAATCAAGGAGATCCTGTTCTGGATATAAATAATCCGGGCGGAGTGGATACCACCACAAGACGAACGATGCTCGACACCTTGAAAGAACTTAACGAACTTCAATTAAGTGCAACCGGAAATCCCGATATTGAAACGCGTATCGCTCAATATGAGCTGGCATATCGTATGCAAATGTCGATTCCTAAACTCTTGGATATGAGTGATGAGCCGAAGCATGTACTCGAACTGTACGGGCCCGACGCGCTTAAGCCTGGAACTTATGCCTACAATTGTCTGATTGCCCGCCGACTTGCGGAAAGCGGAGTCCGTTTCATTCAGTTATTCCATCAGGGATGGGACCATCACGGCAAACTGCCAGGAGCTATGCGGGGCCAATGCAAGGATACAGATGCACCATCGGCCGCCTTAATTAAGGATCTAAAGCAACGAGGACTCTTTGACGACACGATCATCGTCTGGGGCGGAGAATTTGGTCGCACGATCTACTCACAGGGTAAACTGACCAAAGAACAATACGGTCGTGACCATCATCCAAGCGTCATGTCCATCTGGCTAGCCGGAGGTGGAATCAAAGGTGGTTCTACGTATGGTAAATCGGACGACTACAGTGTCAATGTGGCCGAAAACGGTGTTCATGTCCACGACTTGCATGCAACACTGATGCATTTGATGGGTATTCAACATGAACAATTCACGTTTCGCTATCAGGGACGTGACTTCCGCCTGACCGATGTCCACGGCAATATCGTGCAGGACATTCTCAGCTAACCCCGCGAACTTCGGCTTTCGGTTATAAATAATATATTCTGAGCTATTACGGTAAGATCCCTTACCTTGCTCAACCCTTGCTCAACCCCAGTTCCTAAATAAAGATCAATCTCATGAAACTCGTACGATTTATCAACGACGCTGAGGAAACCAAATATGGCGTCCAACATGATGATGGAAGTGTAACTTATCTCGAAGGGTGCCCATTTGAATCACCATCGGATACCGGAGAAACAGCCACCGTAAAAAAACTACTCGCTCCCATTACTCCTAAGTCGATTGTTTGCATCGGGCTGAATTACAAAAAGCATGCCGAAGAGGGTGGCGCCGACATGCCGGAACACCCTGTCGTTTTTATGAAGATGCCAAGTACTCTTCAACACCCCGGCGACAATATCGAAATTCCAACAAAGCTCGCAAGTACGATGGTGGACTACGAATGTGAACTGGCAGTTGTCATCGGGAAACGAGCTAAAAACGTTTCCAAAGAAGATGCACTTGATTACGTGCTTGGATACACCTGTGCTAACGATGTTAGTGCTCGTGACTGGCAAGGTAAATGGGGCGGTAGTCAATGGTGTCGAGGTAAAACCTTTGATACCTTCTGTCCTTTAGGCCCGGTACTTGTCACGTCTGACGAAATCACCCAACCAAACACACTTGCGATTAAGACCATTCTCAATGGAGACGTCATGCAGGATTGGAATACAGATGACATGATCTTTGATATTCCTACGCTCATTGAATTCCTCAGCGGAAGTACGGTCCTTGAACCAGGTACCGTCATTCTGACGGGTACGCCACACGGAGTTGGGTTTGCCCAGGAGCCACCACGGTTCTTACGCGATGGTGACGAAATTACTATCGAAATTGAGGGGATCGGTCAACTCACCAATCCCGTCGTGAATGAAGCTTAGGGAATTCAGTCAGCATCTCACTCTAAAACCCATTCGTGCATCGTACACGGATGGGTTTTTTTGATTCTGGTAAACGCCTGCCTTCAACGGAAAATCGCCGCAATTCCAACGATCATTCTATAAGCTAAACGGCTGTAGAACTTTCTGTTTCCTGCTGAGCAAGATCGGCTTCAGCTTTTGCCGTTCGATGCACAACGTGTTTCGGCACTGGCTTCAAATCCCACACGATACCGACAAAAGAAAGTAGCTTGAGAATCATATACGTGGCATCGATCTGATACCACCGAAATCCATTTCGAGCCGAAGACTGGAAATGGTGGTGATTATTGTGCCAGCCCTCGCCCATCGTCAAAATGGCAATCAGTAGATTATTGCGGCTAGTGTCTGTTGTTTTGTAGGGACGAGTTCCCCAAACGTGCGCCAGAGAATTTACAAAAAACGTACTGTGATACAGTAATACCGTTCCCAAACAAAATCCATAAGCCACAACCTGCCAGCCACTCAGTGCCCAAGTAGAATCTTCCGTAATCCCAAATACACCATTCCAAAAATGGCCTAGAAAATAACAAAAGATAAAGAACAAGACCGGAATTAAAACATCATGTTTATTAATGAACACTAATTCAGGATACTTCGTGAAATCCTTGATTCTGTTGGCCTTAAAATCAAAGTTTTTNTTCGTCATAAACCAGCCCATNTGGCTGTAGAAAAANCCGGTTTGTTTNGGGCTGTGAATATCTTTTTCTGTATCACTNTGNCGATGATGATCGCGATGATGAGATGCCCACCACANCGCTCCTCGCTGAATCGCAGCTCCACCTAANACCGCACCGACAAACTGAAACCACCGTGANGTNTTNAAAGCTCGATGTGCNAAATANCGNTGATAGAATCCCGTCAACCCAAACATNCNGGGAAAGTACATCAACAGCGTCATAATGACNGCCATCCAACTAAACTCAACAAAGAAGACNCTGATCGCGCTNACGTGAAGAAGATAAAACGGGATGCAACGCACCCAGTCAATCTCTACTTTTGAACTTGCGTTCGGTAATTCTTTTGAGTCGATAACGTCAGACATTGATGTNTTTAGCGCCTNAAGCACAGGCCCGTTGGGGGGAATTTAATAAGGACAAATGGNCGCGCTCGGTTTTCAGAGGTAGATACCAATATCCGGTAAAACTAAAAGATAATGACAAACCGATAAAAGATAAATCCCAACCTGTTTGCAATCTAANTATTATTATAAGTCGCTTGATCAATACGGTAAGTTCACATTGATCCTATTACACCTGAAAACAGAGCCACTAAANNCCATTACACTCAAAAACNNCGCTTTTCTNGCTTATNAATCNGAAATCCAANCGGAAAAACCAAGGCNTCNGTNGGNTCTGGNCATCAGCCCGTTGGNCAAATATCTAAAACANTGATTTTAAGTAAATAAGGATTCGGCAAGATACCAGCATNCGCACTNCATCATGTTATAAATGGAGATTACCTACCAATTCGATCTGAGGAANNTTTTNATATGCAACGCTTTGTNACTTCATCTGNCTTTTGCATCCTGTTGCTTGTACTTTCCGGATGCCAAACAAACGTCGAACAATCCAATCCGGGCGTCGGCNACAGGGATACCAAAGTCGCAGTCATCAGTCTTACCAGTGATCCNTTGACTGATCCTCAATCTGTNAACATGGGGCTGATCTTTGCNGGATTCTGTTTGGACGAGGGCTATGAAGTGGCGATCTTCTTTAACGTCAAAGGGGTCACCCTGCCGACCACCAGTTTTGATNCGGCCTACAAGTATCAGGAACATGCTCCNATGATTCAACAACTTCAAACACTGAAGAGNCGCGGTGCNGAACTGCATGTCTGCCCNGTCTGCATGAAAGACCTGAGCATTACGGCAGAGGACNTCATCGACGATGCATTTGTCACTGANAAGCCAAAGCTATTTAANCAACTTGGTAGCGATACGATGGTCTTCACGTACTAGACTTATCANANCATCAGANTACGAAGTCAAACTTACNGCNAACTTCATTGCCGTTTGCATATCAACCGGATCAGCAATCCCCTGCCCTGCAATGTCGAAGGCNGTNCCGTGATCAACGCTACAACGCACGATTGGTAGTCCNAATGTGACATTGACCGTNTGTTCAAAGTCATAAAGCTTCATCGGGACGTGCCCCTGATCATGATACATAGCAATGACCATATCACACTTACCTCGGACCGCCTGCATAAACAGAGTGTCTGCNGGNTACGGGCCGGTNACATCGATTCCNNGAGCTTGAGCNTGCTCNACCGCTGGAATAATGAGNTCAATTTCTTCCCTGCCAAACATGCCATTTTCACCGGCNTGGGGATTAAGNCCGCANATACATANACGNGGATTTTCAAACCCCAGATNNAGCATTGCCTGATAACCTATTTCAATCGTCTCAAGGATACGCNGNTGATCNANCTTNGTAACNGCATCGAAGAGNCTACAATGCGTGGAAACATGNATNACACANACNGTCTNATTCCAAAGCATCATGCGNCANGTGTCGAGNCCACAAAGNTCCGTAATATATTCNGTNTGCCCACAAAATCCTTCGATNCCGGANGCNGCCACCGCTTCTTTACTNATCGGACCGGTNACCATNGCTTTACTCTTACCNGCAATACATAACTCCGCGGCCCGCTTAACATAATTAATGGAAGCATGTCCACAAGCAGCACTGATCTGACCGGTTTTAACTTCTTCCCTAGAAATCAGGNCCGNATCAAGAACAGCTACANTGGCATCCCCGGCAAGTTCATCAATCGANTGGATGACCTGATCAACATGCAGATCATATTGTTTAGCAAGATCCAGGACCTGCCATGCCTCACCGACAATAACCCAACGGCNCAAGGCATGTAGGGNTTCGTCGCGACANGCTTTTACCGTGACTTCNGGACCAATCCCGGCAGGATCACCGATAGAAATCGTATAGATGGGCAGTGAGGTCATAACTTCNATTGGCTATTAACGTTTGGTACGTCCCGATGAAAGTGGTCCCAGTTCGGTGATGACAATATTCCGGAACCACGTTGGNTTTCCATGCTCGGTCAACATGATCAGACCATTTCGGTTCAAACCGAAATCTTCACGATTCTTAAANTTGCTGGCAGCGACGCGTTGCTTCCAGTCTTTCGAACCAATNCGACCATCNACCATCAGTTCACCATTGAGATAATGTCGAACACGATTACCTTTAACAATAATCCGACTTTGATTCCACTCACCNCCGGGGTTCAGTTTCTTTTNACCTGCTGGTTCCCAAATGGCATACAGCGAAGCTGTGGCATTCAATGANAACGGATCCGTTCCATAATTCTCGTCATCCAGCATTTGATACTCACANCCCAACCAGGAATTATCATACTGACGGACTCGGTATTTGATACCACTGTTNCCTTTGTCTGTCAGCNTCCATTCCCAAGTCAAAGAAAAGTCACGATACNGGTGNNTGGANAATANAANTCCNGACCCTTTNCCTTCGCACANNAAAGTNTTNTCNGCTTCAATCTTCCATCCTTTGGTAACTGGCTCGCCCGCGGAGGTTACCCAATAATCCAGAGAAGATGAAAGTACATNCGACTTCTGCTGTGCAAAGGATGTTGAAGAAACAATNGTAAGAGCCATTACGGTTAGTAAGCGAAGCATTCAAACATGTCCTCTGAAGTTCTTGTCAATTCGAGGGTTTAGTATACCACTCTAAGAACTGGCTCACAGCCGATCCTTATGAGCCCATAAGCCAAGAGCCGGGTTACCAATGAAGTAAAATCGCTCTCCATCGGCGGTTTCGTTCCAGCCATCGCGTAGATCTTCTGCCGCGTATCGCTGCAACATCGCATCAAGATCCCCATACTGATATCCAACCGATTCAACCTCTTCACGTGTTAACTCACCCGGACAGTAAGTAACGGAGAACCGTCCTTCGGACGAACCATGGATTAGATGAGCGGCTGCGGATAGATTTGCCCGCAAGTCCTCGTTCTCTTCCATAAACTTCATGATCTCCGGAGTCGTACGATATCCATATTTGCGAATCAAGGTGTCAATTTGAGGATCTTCTCCAAAAATCCCCACCTTAGGAGCTAAAACGATTAATTCACCTTCGTCAGCGATAGCCATTCTGGTTCTATATATAGACTTATTTCCAAGCCAGGTACTGTGAAATTCTTCCGGGTCAAGATACACCACGACTTTATCAAGCGGCTCATCAAGTTTAGTAAAGTTTACCTGCACAGACAGCTCACAAGCCTGTTCAAAACAATCATGATGGTCACCGATAAAAAGTCCACGTGTGACTAACGAGCCATCCTGACGTGCACCCACGACGGTGAGTACATACAACAGTGGCAAATTCCGGCAGAATTGATCCTGAGCGTAATTTAAGATCTTCCTAAGCGGGGTATTGGCTCGGCCCATCATCCGTTCCATACCATAGGCAGCACCGATAAAGTGGCTTTCATTAATTCCTTTAGAGCCACCAGTCCCGACAAAGATATTCTTGTTGTAATTGGCCATACCAATCACTTCATGAGGCACCACCTGTCCTATAGAAAGAATCAGATCATGACCACCTTCCCAAACCAATTTATTGAGTTGAGCCGGCCAGGGTTGTTGCCAGATACCCTCGGTTACTTCTGAGACAAACTCAGTGGGAACCTCACCAATAGTAACGACATCGTCCCGCCAGCGATGCGGCCGGATCAGATCATGAGGCACTCCGGGAAACATTTTATCGAGTTGCCACTCCGGCATAGGAACATGTGTCCCTAAAGCCGGCATAATATCGGTCATGGCCGAGCCGTAAAATTCGTAGGCCATACAGGTTAACTGGCCAGCCCGACTGTTGTACCGAGTAAAGTCAGGCGGTAGTGTAAGAACTTTCTTACGTTCACCCAGTTGTTCAAGAACCAGGTGCAATGCTTCACGCATCTGCTCGTCCGAAATCTCCGTCGTCGGTGAACCGGCAGCATAATAAAGTGTCATGGTTTCTCCCTATTGTCCGGACTTATTAAGGCTAGGCCCAATCCATGGCTCCAAGGGACTCCAGTGTTTGTCGCAACTCAGTTCGCTGCGGGTCACTGAGTGGTTGAAGTGGAGACCGAACCGTCCCGCAATCCACTCCGAAAAACGCCATCGCTTCTTTCGAAGCGGCCGCGAATCCAGGCTTTTGAAAAGCACGAATAATCTCGACACTAAGATTCTGCATTTTCTGAACACGAGAATTATCGCCAGCTTCTACGGCCGCAACAATCGCGTTATATAATTTCGCAAAGTGATTGTAAGTCGATCCTACGGCTCCCCGAACTCCATAAAGCCAGGCAGCAGAAAGCATTTCATCAAATCCAAATAAAATGTTGTAGCGTTCCGGATCAACCCGCAATAATGTTTGCAAATCCATCAGATTTCCGTTGGTGAACTTGAGGCCCGCCAGATTTGGGAACTCAGTCTTTGCTCGTTCCAGTAATTCGATCATGGAAACTTCAACATGCGTCATGACCGGAATATCGTAAAAATAAAACGGAGTCTCGGGTGCTGCGGAAGATATCTCCTTCAAATAGGGGAGTAGACCATCAATACTGTCAGGCCTAAAGAAACATGGCGCCATCGAAGCAATGGCATCAGCCCCGGCAGCCTGACTGGCTGCGGCTAATGCTTTAGCCACGGGCATTGAATTATCTCCAACATGGCAAATCAAAGACAAGTCGGTTCCTTTGACGACTTCACCCCATCGCTGAAACAAAGTCAGGCGTTCATCCGGAGAAAGGCTATGACATTCACCGGTGGTTCCTGCCACATAAACCCCTCCGCACTCTGTCTCCACACAACGTTGCGCCTGCTGCTCAACAATCTCGAGGTTTAATTCCCCGGACGCATTCAAAGGGGTGTGGACAGCAGGAATTAATCCACTAATGGTCATGATTCACATTCCATTCAGCTAATGATCTTTTGGCGTAAACATGTATTATGCTTAAGACACATTTTGCCGGATAGTAGGCAATCACTATTCCCACGAGTCCATGCGTTCAATCCAACCCTTGAGCTGTTTTTCGAATTTATCTCGTAAGATAATCACCAGCAGAATCAAGACACCCACCAGAATCACCGTCAGGAACATGACAATCTTTTTGAAGTCCTCATCGACCGCTCCAACTCCCGAAATCACCATCGATACCAGTGTCATCACTAGGAAAATCATCCCCAGATATATGAACTGAGGGATTTTAAAGACTGCACCGCACCCAATACCAATCAGCGAAAATGCGCCCAACAAAAGCATTTGGTTGATATGGCCGTCGCTTGATGCCCAGTCAGCAATCATTTGAAAACTCGCTGTGAGATAGATCAAAGTCAAACACATATAGCGAATCAGCGAGATCTGTTTTTTGGTCAGTTTCTCTTTAAATATCTGGGCAACAATGATCATCGATATAGCCGGTGGAATCACCCAAAACTGAGGATCATCAGCAAACGAAAAGGAATCGGTGGAAGTAAAGAACATCCATAAACTGGCATTGCCGGCTACTGCTGCAATCACGGAATGTAGGAACGATCGTCGCAAACACGCCATTAGCACGTTAAGCAACGCCGCACCGAAAAAGATTGCCGGATAACCGATAAAGAAGCCTCCCCCCTCGGACGGGAACATCCATAGAGTCAGGATCGGAATCATTGGTAACAGAAAGGCCGTATTATGAAGCGGTTCTGAAAGAACGTGGTTTTCCCGTTTACGGAAAACCTCAGAAATAAAGACGCCAACAAAAGCGAGCAACATGAGTACTAATGGCCAGTACTCACCTAATGCTCCAAACCAGTTCGGCTTACCCAGCCAAACATGGCCGAAGAAAACAAGTATCAATATCTCAGCTACATAGACATATGCCTGTTGAACCTTCAAACTTGTCTGCTTGACCGGACTCAAGCTTGGATTCAACCCAACCGTCAGCAGCGTAATAATAATCGCAATAATACCAACCGCGATTCCAATCACTTCATAGGCGCCTGGATTCAAGTCATCTGACAGTCTTAAATAAGCTTCAATCACAAGAGTCACAAATAACGTCACTAATGCCGTCGCGGTTGTATTAATACGAATGCGTCGGAATGGCTCGAACCACTCACTCCGCTCACTTAAATTCGACAGCCTAAATACAAAACCAACTGCCAGCACCGAAGTCAATATGAACACTCTGCCAATTCGCTGATACCATTGAGAAGCATCAATAAGACCAGGCTCCAAATTAGCCCACAATAAAACAATTCCGGCTACAAAGGGAGCGTTCAGCACAATATGACGGCGAACAATGGAGAGCGGTGTTTCCCGTAGTACTTCAAGCCCCACAACTACCAGCAGCGGCAACAAAGCCGAGAGATATCGATAAATTTCTATGCCTGTTTCATTGGAGAGGTAAAACGTGCTAAGGAATGAGCACGCTAAAAGAATCAATCCCAAACTAACTTGTAATCCCGCGATGACGTGTCTGCTGGCAGACATCCATTGTCCGGCATCCCGAATCCCAATTTTGGCAAGTCCATACGCTACAGTCTCATGCCAACGATAAATCACTCCCCAAACCGCCAGATACACGGCAAGTGCCAGACAAATAAAGAAAACAAATTTATGAGTATTGTGATCCGCTATCTCAAAACATAGAGTCAACAACGTGACCACCAGCGTGCTACCGTAAGCATAAATGCTTAGTGTGGAAGAACGCTCTGAACTGACATAACGGGCACAACAGTACATCGCGACTAAAGGCAATAACAGGACTGCCCATTCATACTGAACCTCTATCCAAACAGCCGTTCCATCGCCCACCTTGCCCAGCATTGCCACCAAAGAAACTCCGAGCAGACTTACAACGCTAAAGTTGGCAAGCCAACGGGCTGAACGCAACATAATTGAATTCTGCTGTCTTGGTAATCCGGTAATCACATGACTCACCCGAACAGAGACCAACCGCAATAAGGCCAGAACTGAGTAAGAAGCAAATATCATGCGAAGATAAACATAGCTTGAGTCACTTAACCGGGAAATGGCGTCATAGACATTTTCAGATCCGGTGAATGCGCCCTGCACCATAAAGACTGAAATAATCGTCCAAACCGAAAATAGGACCACCGCTAATTCGGAAGTAACTGAGTCCTGATGAATAGAGGAAAATAGCAAGTACAGGAATACAACCAGCGAGAGAATAAACCAGTGTAGGAAGTACGACCGGAACCATACTTCCGCCGGAGATTGTCCGAAGAAATAGAGACAGCCGGCTACCAGGATAGCCGACAGGAAGGTCATCCATAAAATCCAGATTCCTCCGAAATTAGCAAGATTCGTCCACTGACGACTTTCATCAACCCGGACAACAATTTGGCGTTTCACAATTAAAGTAAGCCAAACCAATGACGCCACTAACAGTACAATCCATCCCAGCATTTGAGCAAACCGAACACCATCTGTGGAACTTGCCATTTCCAAATGACCGAACAACACTGAAAGAAAAATCATCGACAAAAATGTCATCATCGGTCGGACAATGCGATAATCTCCCGATGACTGATCAAACTCAGGGCGTAAACCGATATAGGCCAGTGTGAGAACAGCACAGACCAATCCAATACTAATTCCAACTAACTCAAAGTCCTCAATCACTCGGTGCAGGGTTCCCTGCCTATAAATAGCTGTTTCGAGCACGAGCGATAGTACAATGGAAACACATGCTATCACTGCCACATTAGCTAACCACTGTTCCACCGCTGCCTTCCATNGNGGAATATTNATNTTCCGGNANGTGANNTAACTCAGCGAACCCAGNATGGCAAAAGCNATAAACATCCGGGCNGAGCGATGGTACCAACTTNCAATANTNNNANGGTCCTGACTGCTNATNCCNGCCCATAACAAAATCGNCAGANATANCAACGGNAAGTNNAGAGTAAAGTGTTGGCGATATCGGTCAAGAGATGTACTNCGCAGGGAATCCAGTCCAATGATGACCAGTAGCGGAGCAATCGACGCCAGATANCGATAGGNNGTAACTTCTTCGTCTAAGCCACTGAGATAAAAAGTNCTCAGTAATGCAACCANCGAAACGATGACTCCCAGGTAAAATTGGAGCCTTGCTATACGATGCTGGTTACNACCNAGCAACTCGGATGCTCCGGGTAATCGNAGTTTTTCCAATACACCCGTTGAAAATTGATTAAATCGATAGAGCAATCCCCAAAAGGCAATATAACCAGCTAGTATNATCCAAAATGCGAATTGATAAATCTGCCTGTCAGCTAGCGACCAATTCACTTTGGGATCAAATTGGTAGATCAGACAGGTCGTAGCGATTGAAAATCCAAAGAAGTAAAGTAACGAAATGAGTCGATCAAATTGTAAAACCTGGCTACTCACCTGTAGACCAATAAGCGTCAATAGAACGATACCCCACTCAAAGTCAAATTCGAACCAACCTAGTTTTGGGTTATGTGGTAATGCCCAAAAGGCGGCAAGCGAATGGATGACAAGCAATGAGACGCACAGTGTCATCAAACCACGTAAGACTGTGAGTGTGATCTGCTCCTTATGTGCAGAAAAGTCAAGCCAACGCTGACATTGCGATTGGATAAACGAGGTTGCAATCACATAGACTGCAAATCCAGCGATGATCATTCGTCCCAACGGCAGATTATTCCCTTCTAGAATCTTAGGAACGTTGGCGACGAGACCTGAACTTAGGGACTCGAGATCAACCATTGTGAGACTAACTAGCTTCANGCTCGCCAGTACAGCGAGAGGGAACATNAACAATAAACTCATAGTTATCGTTGTGCCATTTTGAACCAATTGACTCATTGTNATACTTAGCAAGACCACCAGAGTCATCAGACTGAGCAGCAATCCATCGTCGTAAGTTATACCAACGCTNNNACTTCCACTTTCGGGCATACTCCAGCAAATCGCGAAAGCAACNTAAATCACNCAGGCTAANGCCNAAACCCAGCCAACCCAACGCCCCTGNACTCGNCNCACNGTCAGCCANTGAGATTCCTCAGATTCANCCTTAAACTTTCCNAGTTTGAGGCAAGNNGCAAAACNGANGACNCAGGCAAACATGGCGACNATCCATCCAATCGTCTGGAAGAACAGAACACTCGTACCTGGCGANGATGCTNCAGAAACTGCTAAGTGAGCGATGGTTGCATTNAAAGCTACTGTACCGATNAGNACAAAGGACACTCCACGGTCGNCATTACTCACGCGATTAAACATCCAGCANACCGNCGGNAACAACACCACACACANAAAGGNAGACGGATTNGCAAATGCCAGCCTCCAGCCTTCCCATTCAGCAGCAGACNGGACTTCTTNAATCACCACGAATGCNTCCAGATTNACAACCANNGCATATAAACAAACACCGCAAGCCGTGATGAAGTAAACAAAGTTTGACGCGGNAGACGTTTGAAACAGNTGTTGACGTCTCTNNCCATCAGCTTTGAGACCNGCTGCAGACCAGGCAAAACCGTAAATCCCAATTCCGATTAATGCCCATTTTGCACTTTCAAAAGCGGTGGGAAAGTTGAGATCCGCTCCATCCGTCCAAAGAGGGATCAGGCTGAANAACATCCANCCCAAAACCCACATCGGAAAGGCTGCCATTAAATAGAGCGGGCGGAGCGAACGAACGGCACAGATCCAGGCNGAGATGACTAGNAAGAAAAATGGGCCGCCGAAATTCCACATCGCGGCCAACGTATTCTGTTCTGACTGCAGNAGTACCGTTAGATTATCTTTTGTACCAATTCCTGACACCGAAGATGTATAAGCAAAGTGGGCTGCCGTTAATATCACTACGGGTAAGGAAGCGGCAATAAACGAAACGATCCTCAGCGCCATCCAGGTGTATTCGGCATNTTCACCTGACGACTTCTGATCCTGATTGGCCATCAACCGGGGGAATTTTTCTTCCAGGGCNTGCCACCAATAACGNTCAGTACAAACCAANGCGGTCACNATCACACCAAAGATTCCATACCCCCATTTAAGGTAATGAATCAGATCCATCCCGTTGATTTCATTAGCCGAAACATGAGCCATATTCGTGCTGGCAAGAATCGGTAAAGCGCTCAGTGTAAGTAAACCACAGAAGCTGGAAACCCGCCGATGCCTGTCCGGAATCACGCAAATCCAGGCCAGCAAATTAAGCGCCCACAGTATCCAATCCTGAGGCTCAGAANCCNAAGAGGATCCNTAAAACTNTAAAATCNCNTCTAAGAAATNNNGANTNNTCGTAAACACTTTGCAGCGGNCTAACCAGCATAAGTACCCAAATCACATAAACNATCNTCGTGGCGAGNGCGTGGAGAAAGAAATCNACGTACATCAAGTCGGTCACAACAANATCTTTTAAGTGTTGTGATTGCTGGCTTACTTTCCTNACGGCTGTCCAGCCAAGCATNCCAACNGCCANAACAATCATTTGCCAACGAAGATGTTCCCATCTCCAGAAATCAAATTNNTCATCCCATCCTNCATGAATCAGAGTCGTGATACAGGCTATTGCACAAATCGTCTGAATCTGAACAAACATCCAGGTCCAGTCTGTCCGATGCCTAATCGCCAGAATCACTGCCACGCCAAGCAGCAAAAGACTTTGTCCCACGGCCACCTGATAAGACTGCTGGTCGAGATAGAGATAGAAGAAATTTAGTGCCATTACGACAAAGTAGGAAAGCGTCGTCATCGTCAACGGCCAGTTGGATTCAAAATCGGAAATCAAGTTACCGGACTTCGCCATTTTTTCGGCTCGGGCCTTCTGTAGACTCCACTGAGCAATCATCGTCACCACGTAAGCCGTGAGGAAAGCCCAACCCATGACCGTCAGCCGGCCGAGCCAATTTTCTTCCGGCAACCAACCCCAGCTTTCAACAAAATCCGCGTTGGCCAGCTTAAGTGACGTGACGATTACCAAACCAGTTGCTACATAATGAACCAATTTTTTTGAAGTGAATAATGAGGCGACGAGAGCAGCGACCGCATAAATCAAAAAGACAGCTAAGGTCAGGTCAGAATTTTCGGAAGCGAAGAAAGGCAAATTGGATCCAAAAGCACTCAACAAACCGATGCCGGCTAAAATTAAAACACCCAGATAACCAGCCTTGCTGAACTCTGGTCTTTCACGATTTTCCACTTTCTCAAAGATGTAATGTAAAGCGCCGGTCAGTAGAGCAGTGATTGTGAAAATAATCGACGTCATACCGTCGATTAATGAAGTACGCAATTCTAATAAATCAAGAACCTCCTTCTCAGAATGTACATAACCTAGATACCGACTCCAGATACCCAGACCGATACACAGCGTACCAGCAGCCGTCAGGAATGTAATTCTCGTTACATATCCGAAAATTAAAGCCAGAACAGCGCCTACAAAACTCACCGTAATCATGCTGTTGATATGCGGTACGGCAAGCAGCATCATGATCACGATTCCCATCGTGCCGGTTACGGCCATCCACATGCCTGCCATTTGCAACTTCAAACTATCGTCGCTATCGATCCTTCTGTAAATCAACATGCCTGATGAAACAACGATAAAACAGAGAATCATCAATGGGTTGGAAAGGGTTTGTGAAAGCTCAATGCCATTCTCTGTCGATGTTCGTGCAAACAGAAGTGCGATACAGGCACCTAAAGAGAACACTCCCATGCCCAAAACCCGTAATAACGAGAATGCATCATCCGGTGAAACCTCTTTTGTTTTTCGGAAATAACGATGTTCACTAAGAACAGCCAAGCTAATGAAAGCGAGAGGTAACAGAATCAATACATTGGTAATAAAGACCGATGGCTCAAAATCAGCAACCGTTACAGAAAGCTTTATAATTAGTTGACATAAACAGGGCCCCATCAAGGCAATGATTAAAGACCAGGGTCGCTGTGGTGATAGTAATTTCGCCGAGTAAAAACTCATTGCCCCAAAACTAACGCCGGCAATCAGCACCGCCAAAATGAAGATAATTCCATTGTTCTGAATGGAAGTATTCCCCATGGTCGTCATGAGCACATTTAAAGGGATCAACAAATTACCAATGATCAATATGACTCGACTTGAAGAAACAAGATTCCATTTTTTGAACGAGTAAATTCCGATAACGTGGAACAAGGTAACAACAGTCAGAAATACCACCGAAGAAAGATAGGGAATCTTATCTTGGAATGTGGCATTCAACGCAGTCACCAGGCCAATCGAGCCAATGACAATCAACAAACCGGCAACAAACTCACCCAGTTTAATATTGCTTTCATCCATAAATGCCCGCAATACATCGGATAACCTGCGAGGCGGCCTTGGCGGAGGCACAGGGACCGCTACAACAGGCTTCACATCTTTAATCGGCTTGGACGGGGCAGCGTCTATCGGACTGGAAATCTTTGGCTTTACCGGTGACTTCGTAGGTTTTGGAGAAGGAGATAAAGGCTTCGAAGATTTGGGTTTAATTCGAGGCCGTGATGGTTTTGGCAGTGCCGCGGCTGGCTTGGGTACTACTGGCTTGGGTACTACTGGCTTGGGTGCCAATGGGTTCATTGGCTCAGTCTGGGAGGATTCAGAGTCGCTGGGCTTAACCACCGGATTTGCCTGCTCGACTACCGGATCTTCGGCTGGTGTTTCAGTATTACTGGCAGTTGAGGAAGCATCAGCGGTCTTAGTAGTTTCCTCATCATCGATAGGTTCCGCGGGGGCTTGGCTCGGAGCGACCCCAGACTGGGACACCATATAAGAAAGAGTCTCAGGCCTACGACCTAGAAAGACTAACTCATCTGCTTCGTTTAACTCTTGAAGCCGTTTATGAGCGTCGTCTGAAATCCAACCCCATTTCTTCCAGTTCGCAATCCGTAATTTAAGGTTGGGGTAGAAGGATTTAGAAGTCTTTGCAGAGCCTAATGCGTCTCCACATTTTGAACAGAAACGTGCGTCTCTTTCATTTCCGTGACCGCATTCAGAGCAGGGTTTATCGGTAGCTGCTTTGACTCGACTAGCCAGTATCGCAATAATCACAATCACAATGACGACTAAGAAAAAGCAACATGCTCCATCACCAAATAGAAATTCAAGAAGACCCAGAATCGCAATGGGTCCGAAGTGCGTAGCGAGTTGCATAACATCGTTTCTTTAATTGAGTCCGCCTAATGCCAGCTATCTCCTCAACAGCCCGAGTATGGGAGGCTTTCCTTATTTTATCGGTATCTAGATTTTGTAGCCAATCAACAAAGTAATACAATGAAAATTAGTAATGTGTTAAAAACGCTACAAAAACTCATGATGACGGTAAACAATGACAAAAACAGTGTTGATAACCGGTGGCACAAGCGGGATTGGCTTGGGGATTGGCTTAGGATTTCAGTCAGCAGGGTACGAGGTCATCGCCACTGGTGTGAACGATGAGGAGGTACAGGCAACGCGCAACTTATATCCTGATTTAGATTGCCGAGTCCTGGATGTTACAAGGCAGGAACAAATCACGGCGACGCTCAATGCTCTAACCCATTTAGACGTACTGATAAACTGTGCAGGGGTCATTTTGCGTAACAATCAGGAGCATACAGCCGAAGGTTTTGAAAAAGCACTCGATATTAACCTGAATGGTACGATGCGTATGTGCTATGCGGCTAAGCAACTACTAACTGCCAGTCAGGGCTGTGTCATTAATACAGCTTCCATGCTCAGCTTCTTCGGCAGCGGGTATGTTCCGGCTTACAGCGCCAGTAAAGGAGGAGTTGTGCAGTTCACAAAAAGTCTGGCCATTGCCTGGGCATCGGAAAACATACGCGTGAATGCTATTGCTCCGGGATGGATTAAGACAACATTAACACAGCCGCTCTATGAAGATGAAAAGCGGAGCCGTGAGATCATTGACCGAACGCCCCTTCATCGATGGGGAACACCCGCGGATGTTGCGGGCCCGGCACTGTTCCTGTCATCTGAGCAGGCTCAGTTCGTCACAGGTGTCGTACTTCCCGTGGATGGTGGCTACAGCGTTATGTGATGCCAATTCCGATTACCGAATAAACTGCTCAACATAGCCCGCACCTAAGCCGACTTTTTCGAAATGTTCCATACACATTTCGATTTTCTTGTGCACATCATCATAGCCAACGGTCTCGAGGCTCTCGTCCAGATAAATTAACGCACCGCTGATGTGAAAGAGGGTTATCATTTCTTCGACACCTTCATCACATACAAGCGTATGGACGTCTCCGGGAGGTTCGTAAACATAACTTCCCGGTGTCGCCACCCAATCATGTTCAAGATAACGCCAGCTACCACGAATCACATAACCGTGCACCGGAGCGGGATGGCGATGACGACTGAGCACGCCAGACTTACGTACCTTCAAGAGGTTAACCCATTGCCCCGATGTACGATTCAGATGGAGAGGGCGGAACCACACATTCTCTGCCTGAGGTACCCACAGGCGGTCATCTTCAGGTTCAACCTCAGTCGTAAAGTCAGCAATTCCATAAGGAAGTGATTCAAAATATGCCATCTGCTGATCCTTCTAACTTATCTCGTTGTCGCCAACCACCTCTTTAGCCCAATGCGACAGACACGCCTTTAATAACGGCACTGATACGGACTGCCTCATGAACATGATTTTCACTGAGTTCTGCGGTCAATTTGGCTTCGTGAGATTGGATACACAATTCACAACCTTCCAGAGCAGCACAGGCGATGGAGCAAAGTTCGAACAAAGCAATCGACGTGGCTGGACGATTCATGCGGTTCATTCGCAAGCCCGCTGGCATCTTTGAATAACTTTCTTTGCCAACCATATGACGGAAACGGTAGTAAACCGTGTTCATCGCCATGATTGCTGCGGCCGCCTTAGCATCTTCTCTGGCCTCAGCACTCAATTCGTCTCCTGCATCGGCTTCTATTGCGGATGCCAAGTTTGCATCCTGAATAAAGTAAGCTGAACAAAGAGCAACCGCCCAGGTTTCCTCGGGTGATAGTGCCTGACTTTGAGTCAGTACCGATGAAAGGTTTAGTTTGAGATCCTTCACAGGATCCGTCATCTGACTACGTAATTCATTAATTCTTTCCATGGGTTCTATCTCTTTCGGGCATCGCGCCCTACGCCAAATTCATCCGTCACGGCCTTGGCAAACACGGATCGGGCAGGCATTTACTAAATCGCTAACAATCTTTTGTTTGAGCCTTCAATCTAACACGTTCAATGACGCATGGAAACGGTGAGATTCCATACTCTAAACCCAGTTAAGACACTGGCAGTTTAGGCAGGCTGGGAGCATTAGGGAGAAACATTAAGCGGAGAGCACTGCGTTTGAATGTCAAAATGTACTGCTTATGTCAGTTATGTCGGTTTTTCTAAAGATTCCGTATAGGGCGGTCGAAAAACGCATATAGCGGAAAATAGGTTTGCGCGTGAATTCACGTGTTAAACCACCATCGCACACTAACAGAATGATGCTCGTCTTAGACGGGAAACAACACTGTATTTGGTAAATCAAACCATGAAAAAGCATACCATTTGCTCCTTACTCACTCTAGCTTCACTACTCTTTACCGGGTGTGTTGGTACACCAACCATTCCTTTTCAAGATGTGCTAACAACCGCACCGCTGTTCAGAACACTGGACAAACTCAAGATTGAAGAAGAGTTCGATGAAGTTGGTACTAGCTCACTTTCTCAGGAGGCACAGCAGGAACTGAAAGCTGTTGAGAAATCCTCCGCAAACGAAAAACGAGTGCTTCTCGAAATTGAAAAGGGGGATGCTTTCTTTGCAAAGAACGATCTCGACACAGCGATTGCATGTTATGGCCATGCAATTCGACTGGATCCCATTAATGTAGATGCCTATTACAAACGAGCCATAGCTCAGGGACAACTTAAAAATGTGGCTGCTGAAATAGCTGATTACGGCACGGTCATCCAATTAGATGTCGATCATGCCGAAGCTCATAACCGATTAGGAGTCTCATACGCCAACCAGGGCAATATTGATATCGCCATTACGAATTTCAGTGAAGCTATTCGCATCAATCCAGAATTCGTCGAAGCTTATAACAATCGGGCAGTGGCTTTCGCCAATCAGGGAAAAATCGACAAGACGATTACAGATCTAACTCAAGCTATCAAGCTGAATCCTGACAATCCTGACGCCTACTTCAATCGGGCCATCATCTACAACAACACACAGCAATTCGATGCGGCTATAAAAGATTTCACCGAAACAATTCGTGCCAATCCGGAACACGCTCGAGCCTACATGAGTCGGGCAGACATCTTTGCCAGCCAAAGTGTAAATGAAAAAGCAATCGCCGATTATTCAATTGCGATCGAACTAAAACCTAAATGGGCACAAGCATTCTACAATCGTGGACTGGCCTACAAAGCAAACGGTCAGCAAGATGAAGCTGTTGCCGATTTCACGGAGGCTATTAAGCTGAATCCTAAAACAGAGACGCAGACGCAAACCGTCTCATTCAAAGCCACGACCGCTCCTACCAAGTAGATCTCAAACGATACAAAAAAATCCTGTCTGACAAATTACCAGACAGGATTTTTTTATGTCGTCAAAAATTCAATCCAAACGCTTAGAGCGTTGGATCGCCTTTTTTCCAGTTGCAGGGGCACAATTCATCGGACTGAATTGCGTCCAAAACTCGCAGGATTTCGTTGACATTACGGCCCACACTCAATGCATTCGCACTGGACCACTGAACTACTCCATTGGGATCCACCAGGAAAGTCGCACGTAAACATACGTCCGCGTTAGGATCAACAATACCCAGATCGTGAGCAAGACGCTGAGCCCCAATTAATGGGTAAGCCAAATCTTTTAGGTCGTCGTGTGACTGACACCATGCGAGGTGACAGTATTCATTATCAGTACTACCGCCCACAACTTCGCAGTCACGGTCATTAAATTCTGCAAGCTGAGTATTGAATTCTGCAATCTCTGTTGGACAGATGAAAGTAAAATCCTTTGGGTAGAAAAAGTAGCAAACCCACTTGCCATCATAATCAGCATTCGTCAACCCTTTAAGGCTCTCCGGATCTGATCCTACATTGCACTTTACACTGTACTCTGGAAACTTATCGCCAACTGTTAGCATGGCTTATTCTCTCCTGAAAATATTAAACTGTTCGAGGTGAATTAATCTCGTTAAACGGCTTTTTATGCTGTTGTTGTCAATGTAGCACAGGCAATCCGGACGCGAAAGACACCCCCAACGATTGAGCGTTCATTAGCGATCTGCTGCTTTGTCCCGGTAAGCTACACGCAATATGACCGGCAATAAAACCATGTCTCCAACAAAAGCAATCGCGACAGAGATGCATGCTAACTTGGAAAACAACTGACTGTGCGGCATCACACTGATAGCGCTTGCAGAGAACCCTGCTATTAGCACAAGTGTACTAACGACCAGGGCGGCTCCAACCGAAGTAATCGAGTTATGAATCGACTCCTCGACCGTTTTACCTTCAGCCTGCTCGCGACGAAAACGAACGAGGAAATGAATTGTGTCATCGACAGCAATTCCTAAACTAACGGTAAACAACAAAACACTTGTCAGTCTCAGCGGCTCACCTGTCCACACTAAATAACTCGCCGTAAATAACAATGGCAGGCAATTCGGGAGCAGGCTGACCAGCCCCATTTTGATCGAACGAAACATAACCGTTAAGACGGCCATAATCACTGCTGCTGCGATCACCAGTGACTTCACCAGATCATTGATCATTGTGGAAAGGTTTCGAGAAGCGACGACGGCAGAACCAGAAACGGAGATTTCAAATCCACTGTGACGCGTTTGCACAAAGGCCATGCGTTCTCGGAATTTCCCGAACACCCGACGATGATAATGCATCCCCTGATCGGCCAGACGCGCGACCATAATCGCTCGTCCTAAATCCGGACGATACCATTGTTCAGCAATCACCTTAGGCAAAGAAATCAAAGGACTTTGATCCACCACCGCATTGAAATTCAAAATCGACATCGGATTCATCATCGCAGGTTCTCGATCAATTTCTTCTTTGACAGACCGCAACACATCATACGGCTCTGGCAAATCTTCCCGCGTGGGATCCCATTGAACCAAAACGATCGAACTGAGCATCCCACCAAATTGCTGGTCTACTTCCCGCAAAGCAAGCTCTGCTTCACTTCCCTTGGGAATTGACTCCGTGATGTGACTATCCGGATGCAGACTCTTGGCGGTCATGACCATCCAAACTAACAGGATCCCAAATATTCCTAAGACGAGATAACGGTACTTTAACAGAAGCGTAGCGTAGGATTGTGAGAATTGCTTAAGCCAAATTGAATCTCGACTGACTCGTCCAGAATAAGCTCCGCCAATTAACTTCGTCGATGCTAGCCAAGGCACAACGAGTAGCACTGCCAGAAAGGTAATGAGTGTCCCCACGGCGCAGGTAACCCCAAATTGGCGAATGACTTCAATACTACTGACACTCAGTGAGCCAAAACCAATCGCCGTTGTAATCGACGTAAAAGCACAAGCGGTCCCCAAACGTCGCACCGCGAGCCAGGCGGCACGGGAAGATTTAATACCCCGCACGCGTGACTCCCGAAAGTCAAATACCAAGTGCACAGCGTCGGTTAACCCAATCACCACCACCAGTACTGGCAGAATGGTGGTGATCAGATTGATCTTCACACCAATTAGGCTCAGTAAACCCAAAGCCCAGAAACTTCCAATACCAGCTCCCGCCACCGCCATGAACGCCAACGCCCAATTTCTAAAGGCCACTAAGGCAATGAATACAGCGACGCATGCACCAGCCAGCATCAGATTGAATGTATCCGACTTAATGGACCGAAAGATCTCAACTCGAACCGGAGGAAGACCCGTTAAATAAGCTTGGAGACCCGTCTCTTCTCTCCAGTCAAAAATCATTTGCTGTAGATGATCGACGGTCGGCTGATAGTCACTGACAAGTAAATCATCATTACCGAGTTGAACAACCATCAGCATTGATTGACCATTAGGTGTAATCAGATTACCCCCCGCAATCGGATGACTCAGCACTTCTCTTTCGACTTTATTCCAATCCACGCCTTCTGTGTCAGCCGGAGGCACTAACGGACGTGGCAGCGGATCACAGATCATCATTTCCGGGCTAAAAACAGATACAACGTGGCTCACCAGTGAATCTGTTTCCAGTGTGGCCACTAGCCTTTGCATTTCGCCAACGTGATTTTCGTTAAAGAAAGTCGAATCAGGTCTCTTCAGTACGACCAGACAGTCGTTTTCATCCGGCCTGAACTGCTCAAAGATCTGCTCCAGTTGCTCAAACGTTGAGTCGTTGGTACGAAACAATCCCCGTGCTTCGTTATCAAAGGAGAAGCGTTGAAAGCCAACTACCGAGAGTACGGTCATGGCAAGAATGGCCAGCAACAATAAATGCTGTCGCTGGAGATAAAGCTTTCGAACCCAGGGATTTCTCATACTGTCATGCTTGTCCTGAGTTTTCAATATTTTCAGTTTTCCGGCAAGCCGGTTAGGTCTAGATAACGTTTCCCATATTTCTCTAATAGAACGTGGACTTCCGAATCCAACAAGAAGCCGCGTTTTACTAATTGCTTACAAACCGCTTCCAGAGCTGAAACAAACTTCTGCTGAGTCGGATACCTTTCCTGAATCGACCTTCGTGGATCACCTGATTCTTCACGGGCAGCTTTTGTTGTTTCAAAGGGGAAAAAAGCTCCGGAAAGCCCAACAAGATCCGGATAGGCCGGATGAGATTCGGGGTACAGATTCCAACTCGCATAGGTCCCTAATGCCACCGCAACTTCCGGTGGCTGTAAACACCCAATTTCATTACCGTCCAGATCGACTTTAGGTACCAGCACACGATAGTCATTTCTCATCTGCGGCGGATGAAGCTGAACTTCGCTTTGGTTCGAATCCCAGTTCACTCCGTAATACCAATCATTCGGCTGATGGATGACTGTTGGGTAGCTAACTCCCGGCAACTCCGGGAATCCCACGGAATGTTGCTCCCAATGCACAAGTGTCCCGGAACGAAGGGTGGGGTATACACTAGCCGGCATCGATTGTCCCTTCACCCAACCATCTAATTTCAAGAGGATGCTGCGCATTAATGGGCGAAAGTCGGCCGGGTTCTTAGGGTAAGCTGCATTGCCTCGGGAAGCAGGGTATTTGGCAGGGCCATGCTGAGTACCCCCGAAAGTATAGAGACGAACATTGCGGGGCATTCGAGTATCATGCACACCCAGGGGGTCGGTGTGTGTTAGAGAACCGGCACGATGCCAGTATTCAGAACTCGATTGCGTGTGAACAATTTTAGGTGCAGTGCGACTCTCTCTCGCTTGCGTTAGTAATCCATCTTCCAGATCTCGAAACGGATGTTTTTGACGAGCATAAGCAAACGGAAACCGATCCACCGGATAGTCATGATTGAGCCTCTGACCGGAAAAACGTGTCGGCTGAGCAAAACGGTGATTAAAGGAACCCATCCCCCCTCCCGAGACGTGAGGAATCAGGCCATCGAAGACCTTCGTTCCAGACTCTGATTCATTGAATCCGGAATAAAGAAATTCCCGCAAGTAGCGACCGGCCTGTGAAATCCCAAAAGCATGGGCCCGCTTTAGAAATGACTTCCCATTGATTTGTAGTGGATTCCCTTTACCCTTCCCTGTCTTCACTGCATCTATAAGATCGCGTACCGAGGTAAAGCATGTACCGTGAACTTGTGGCGAATGTGCCGTATAGATCAGTTCGTAGATTTGCCCTTGTTCTCCTTTCGTAGCTAAGTGAATCTCAATCTTTTTTTGCTCAGCAGGTCGAGAGTTATTCATTTCGGTGGTTTCCATAAACCATTGGGCACGGGGAATGAGAGTCCGCGCAGCTCGGGCATGAGGACGTTTTGTCAGCGTCGCCGCACTAATCTTTGTGTCATCGTATTGAAATGCGCCATGCCCCGCTCCTGTAATGCTACCCCCTTCCTTCCCTTCCCCCAGCGTGAATTCATAGCGAACCACTCCGGTAATGTCTTTACCTAACGTGGGCGGATAGAGCTTTAGACGAGTAGAGCCTGCAAGTAATTCTCCATCCCAACCGCTGGAGATTACCGTCCAACCATGCTTCATTAAAAATCCGTTGCCGGCATGCGTTTTCGTATCGAGACTATTTCCGCCTTGAGCATTATTGAAAAAGTCCAACGTTCGCATATTGCCACGATTGTTGACATCATAGAGAACTGCCCCGTTTGATTTTGCCGGGTTCGTGGGAGTCAGAATAACCAAATCGGCAAAGAAACGAACGAGCCCATCTGAATCCGGTTTCACAAATTGAAGATCGACAACTTGTTTGTTTTGTCGCAGTGCGGGATCTAATGAAAAGTAGACTTTACCACGTAACAATTCATACGTTCCAGTGTCCCCAAACTTTGTTCCTTCGGCGAACGAAGTTCTACTCGTTATCTCAAATTTCTCAACTTTTGCGTGGATCGTGTTCGGCACAGCACCAGTGAAGAACGTGAATATTCCTACTGCGACAAATGAAAAGAAACGCATGGGGGTACCTGCTCAAAGTTAGCTAAAGCGTCGTTATGCTTCGGAGTGAGATGAGAAAAAAGTGTAATACGGGCCGTCATCAATCAGACGCTGAAGATACAAAGCAAGTTCACGAAGGTGGTAGTCACCCCACATACATGCCTCCCCGCGAGGCACCCGGGATTCGTCAGGCATATAATCCCAACCCCGAGGGCGATGATAAACACTGTGCAGTAAAAGTCCCTGATGGCTTGGATCCGAACACAAATACGGTTCACTCAGCAAAGATTGCGCACTTACTAAACCGGCTTGAATATAACTATCTCCGTCTTCCCCTCGTTCGTTAAGAAGTTTCCCCAACCGAAGTAAGCCCTGTGCCCCGATGGCAGCAGCCGAACTATCAATCGGTTCGTGACCGTTAAATGGATCCGAGGTTGTATTCAGATAATCTCCAATCTTCGGAAGGCCTGGTGCTCCAGTATCCCAGTAAGGGATGCCATCGATTGGAGTATGGTGAATGAAAAAATCACAGCTTGCCCGGGCAGCTTTTAGCATCATCGATTCAATCTCCAGTCGACCGCCATAAAGATTCAATTCTTCATCATCGATGGTGGCGAGGAATTCCAATTGCTCTGGAAAACCTGTCATAACCCAGGCAAGTCCACGTGTCCAGGTAGAGAACGGAGAGTACCCCTGCTGAGTACCCGGACAACGATATCGTCCGTCATTTACATTGAAGATACTTTCATGAGCCACTCGGCCCCAGACGTCGTAGTCATCACGACCTTCCCCGTAGTAAACGCTGTAGCGGGCGGTGGAACGAGCATGCTGTAGCATACGGTCAAGCAAGGAAACTCGTTCGTCGTTTTCATGCATCAGGTCATGGCTGAGTACATGTCCCATCGACAAACTTCGAAGGCTACGGATGGTATCACAGAAGAGTGAGTGCGGGCCATTAAAGGAGAAGATAAAGCCCTCGCCATCCACTGTCTCGGACCAGCGATAAGCCTGCACAGCAGCACTGGCCTTAAGTGCCATTTCATAGAAGTTCAATTCCCATTGGTTATAGGGAAGTCGGCCTTCCAGCATGAGTCGCCGCAGGGCTCCGTAAGTACTGATATTGTTAAAGCCATGATCATGAACGCCGAAGTGGGTAACATGCGATGCCATTTGATTCACGGTTGCCTGACGCCCGCTGTCCAGAAATTCTGAATCACCCGTGGCGTCGTACTGCAGAATGGCAGAACCAAATTGGAACCCCTGCGTCCACTCCGTCCAGCCCTGTGCTATATATTGTCCCTCCACCGTGAAAACAGGAGTTCCTGCATCTGGCTCACGTTCTGCTTCCAGCTTGGTAATCTTCTCCCCTGAAACCTGCCAGAATCTCTCCAAAAGCCCGGCCAATGAATCGACTGTGAGCCCCAAATCTAAATTGATCATCGATTGTTTTCCACTACAGAACAGGTCGTATAGGTACAGCCTAACAAAGAAACAGCCATCATGCTCCGCCGCAAGACTCCTGGAAATAAATCCTTTCCAAATTAACTTGTTTTTATATCATTTTGACTACACAACGATCGCCTTGTAGTGTATCATATTGACAACAGGGGTTTGTTATGAATAATGCATTACTAAAGCTTGCGATTACAGATAAAAGCTATCCTCGGCAAGTTGCTGAGATTCTTGCGGGGCAGAGTTGGAGTCAGGGCTGCGTCATTCAGGTCGTCGACGGAATTCGATGTGTTGAATTGGGAAAGCGAGGTGATGCAAACCCACCGGAGTCCGTTCTTCAGCAGTCTTTAGAGTCTACGGAAATCGTCGGGAACGACGCCTGGCTGAGTTTCTCTCAACGTAACGCTTCTCTGGATAGTCCTGAGCAGTACTGTATCAGCATTCAAGTTACTGATACCGAAATTGCATTAAAAGAAGTTGGTGAAATCTTCCCTGCATTGCTCAGTGGTATCATCCAATGGCATTCTTACCAACAGCTACAGGATCGATCCTTGCAAACAGAAACGATTTTGAAAATCGCAGCGCAATGGCATGGGATTAAGCAGACAGACCAATTAATTCTGGAGATCGTGGAAGCATCAACCCGATTACTTGGTGCGGAACGTGCGAGTCTTTTTCTTTGGGACAAAAAAAACGAACAGTTGGTCGCTCGCCCGGCATTGGGAATTGTCGGGACTGAACTCCGCGTTCCTGATAGTGCCGGGGTCGTTGGGGAAGTGGTCCAATCCGGGTTCTCGATGCGGATTGACGAAGTGGAAGGACAGGAACAGATCAATCGTGAAGTAGATAACAAGCTCGATTTCACGACCAACAATCTTATTTGTTGCCCTCTGCATAACCGCGAAGGGGAAGTGATCGGCGCCTTTGAAGTGCTCAATAAAAAAGACGGTACCTTTTCATCTTCGGAGCTCAAAGCTCTAGAAGATCTGGCAAGTCACGTCGCCTCGGCACTGGAAGAGGCACAGGAAGTCGAACAAATTATTGCCAGTCGCAGTCTGATTGCCGAGCAAGCTGCTGAGGGAGTTTCATTGATTGGTGAATGCCCTCAAATTGTCGCACTGCGTACGACACTAGACCGCATCGCTAACACGGATCTGGCTGTTTTGATTCTAGGAGAGAACGGAACCGGGAAAGAGGTTGTCAGCCAGTTATTACACTTTAAAAGTGATCGTCGAAACGAACCGCTCGTTGCTGTTAATTGCGCTGCGATTTCCGAATCTTTACTGGAAAGCGAATTATTCGGTCACGTGCGTGGAGCTTTTACGGATGCCCGGGAAGATCGCGAGGGAAAGTTTGAGTTAGCGAGTCGAGGCACCTTATTGCTCGATGAGATCGGTGACATGAGTTTGTCTGGTCAGGCAAAATTATTACGAGTCCTGGAAGACAAGGTGGTCGTACGAGTGGGAGGTTCCACTCCCATCCATACCGATGCACGAGTGATCGCTGCAACGAATCAGGATCTTGGAGATATGGTTCGCGAGAAACAATTTCGTGAAGATCTATTCTATCGGTTAAATGTCATGACCGTCGAGATGCCGCCACTTCGTGATCGGGGTGATGACATTCTGTTGCTGACAGAATATTTCCTAAAAGAACTATCGATTCGTGCTCGGCGGAAAGCCCCAAAATTATCAGCGGGTGCCCGCAAACGTCTGCTGGCCCATCATTGGCCCGGAAATGTCCGCGAGTTGAGAAATATAATTGAGCGAATCATCTACTTAAGTGACTCGGGGCGGGTGGATGCAGACGACTTAACCTTTGCCAGCACTCAAGCCGACCATGGTACAGTGGGGAATTATCACGGCACGCTAAATGATGCAACACGTGATTTTCAGATCGATTTGATTCGCGATCAGATTAAAAAGTGTCGTGGAAATATGTCCGAGGTGGCAAGACAATTAGGACTACATCGTTCCAATCTGTATCGCAAAATGGGGCAGTTGGGCATGGCTCTGGAAGACGAATAGCTGGAGAAGTTGATAACCCCTTGCCGGTCTATTGCTTTGGGTTAGGATAGGTGTTGAAGCCCCTATAGCTCAACTGGCAGAGCATCTGACTCTTAATCAGAGGGTTCTAGGTTCGAGTCCTAGTGGGGGCACTTGAGGCATTTGCAGACTGCGGAATAGACGGGCAGAGTCCTGCAACTGCCTTTTTCTATGCGGTTTTTTAGTCACTAAATTTCCTGTGCCGCACCCGTACCTTACATGGCTACGAAGTACATGTCTCATTTCACTTTGGCTGCACGTAGTAGACGTCATTGTGAATGATCTCGCCGGGCTTGCGATAGCGTGAAAGGCCTTCGAAGTACAATAGCGGCGGGAGCTTCCCGGCAACCGCCCCGTTGAAGCCGGTAGGCCGCTCCAGCGTGGGAACCAAGGTGCCACGATCGGGGTTGTGAGTGATGACCTCCCGCGAGGCGAATGTCCGGCCGCCGTCGCGGGTCTCGAGCCAAACGACGCGATGAATGTTGGGGTAATCTCTCAGCCAGAA
>PAAT01000148.1 GCA_002698965.1 Rhodopirellula sp.
TGAGGGCAATTCAAGGTAGGTGCGGCAGACATGTTCATTGATTTTCCGTCAGGCGATTCAAAAAAACGTCACCGCGTTCCGTTTGCGTGGAGGAATGCGGGTGACAGCGGTTATTCCCTTATTGTTCTTTTTGGAGGCGTTGCTGTCAAAACCAAGAGTCCTGCGACGAGCGGCAATAGGAAGAAGCTAACCAATGCCGGAGTGGTTGATCCCAGAAAGTCACTGGACAGAGCCAACGGCAACGGTCCTAAAGCGGAACCGATAACGGCCAGGCTCAAGGCGGCTCCGCTGATCGCTCCCTGATTCTTTCGGCCGTAATAATTCACCCACACGACACTGCCCACAGTGCGGATTATGCCTCCCTGTGTACCCAACAGGATGGCAACGACAATTGCCAGCCAGGGCTCTGTCATGGTCAGCAGGATTAGCATCGAAGTACTAAGTAAAAACATGGCGGTAGCCATTAGGTAACGTGCCTGCACACGGGTTGTTAAGTGCCCTGCCGTCAGGCACGTTCCAATGGCAACGCAGGCTTGTAACGCCAGGATGTAATAGGGCTGATTGTCAGGTACTCCGACCTCCTGGAAGATTTTCTTTTGGTAGATGACGATACCGGTCCCAACCAAAGAGGTTGAAGCCCAACATAGGACCAATTTCCAAAAGGTACTGTTGCGTAGTGCCTCACTTCGTTCCCAATTGTCACGAGTGATATGAGGGGAATACTCAGTTTGATCATCAGGTTCGTCTTTAATCGGCGTGAAGCGGCAGTCAGGAAACAACCCCTCAGCTTCCGGTCGGTCTCTGACAAGCAGGAAAGGTGGGACAATAAAGGCAATCGCCAACACCCAGGCGTGGGTGATCCAGGTCTCCTGCCATCCGTTAGCTTCGATTAACCAGGCATTGCCAAGGGGAACCGTAGCGACACTTAAGGCGCCGCCAATCCCAATGACTCCCATCGCAAATCCGCGTCGTTGCTCAAACCACTCACCTACAAGCCATGCACCGAGCAGGCACATAAGCCCCTGTCCAAATATTCTTAATAGCGAAAGCCCCATGTAGAGAGAGGTGATATGTTCCACCTGTGACATAAATAAGCAAGTTAATGCCAGACTCACCGACGTGATTGAAAGGAAGATGCGAGCTCCATATCTGTCGACATACGGGCCGACCATGGGGATAGCTAATCCACTAAAGATTGTGGCGAACATATAAGCCAGCATGTAATCGGTATCGAGGATTCCAATCGAGTCGATCATCTCAGCCCGAAACACGCCTATCGAGTGGGATTGACCGGGACTGGAAAAATAAATGGTTGAAAATGCAATCAGTAGCACCCACCAACCTCGGTGGACTCGAGGTGTAGATTGATCGGGGGTAGTAAGTTCCGGTGGGTTCAAGTTGTTTTTGGATTGCAAGGACGCTGGTATTAAGTTTCGTATTGTATCGGAATAATTAAATCCTGAATCGGGGTGAAATTCGGATTCATGACTAAATAAAGGGGCTTTCTTTGCAGAAGGAGAAGGAGGAATTGGAGTCATCGGCGGGAAGCGTTCCTGTTATAACAGGGGTATGCTTTCCTTTACTGAACGACACCGGAACCCGCGCATCAATCGACGTCAGGCAATCGGTCTGGCGACGACATCAATGTTGGGCGTGGCCTGGCCTGGCGTTGCGAAGTTGCAAGCTGCTGAAGGAACAAGGCGTTACGCAGGATTTGGTAGAGCAAAAAGCGTTCTGACGATCTTTGCACATGGTGGGCAGAGCCAGATTGATATGTGGGATCCGAAACCACAGGCTCCTGCTCACGTGCGCAGTATCTTTCAGCCAATTCAAACATCGGTCACAGGCGTCCATTTCACCGAGGATATGTCCGGTTTAGCTTCGATTGCTGATAAGTTGACGATTGTTCGAAGCATGGCCCATGCCGATTTGGATCATGGCAGTGCTGCCTATCTATCTTTTACAGGACGTTATCATACTCGGCTGAGTTCCAATCCCCCGCCGCGTCCCACGGACCTGCCCGCAATTGGATCGATATTGAAATATCTGCCTGTCGATAGTCAATTTCCGTATTCGTCCGTCTATGTGAATGGCCCGGCACTAGTACCGCTTGAGCCGGGGCCGGGACAATATGGTGGACTTTTAGGGAAAAGTCACGACCCCTTGTTCGTAGAGAACCCAGGTGACGACGAGCTTGCGATTCCAGGTCTTTCTCACAAAACAGTGCTTGCTGAAGAGCAAATGCGAGCAAGATTGCGTTTGCGGGATCGATTGAATCTTCGTAACAACGTCCTGAGTGAATCTCAGAAAGTCAAAGAGGCCCAGCGGCTATATGGTGAGGCTGTTGAAATGTTATCGTCCCCCGAAGTTATTTCGGCTTTTGATTTAGGGCAGGAGTCTGTCAAGACACGGGCAGATTATGGGGATTACCGTAGCGGACAGTCGTGCCTTTTAGGACGTCGTCTTGTCGAGGCCGGGGTTCCCTATGTGAACGTTATTTTTAATCACACCAATCGTGGACAGGATGACGCTCCAGAAGAGATAGAAGAGTATGGGTGGGATACTCACAACGATATTTTCAATGCGTTGCATAAATTCCTCGTTCCCAGATTTGATAAGACTATAACAACGCTAATCAATGATATGGACGATCGGGGACTGCTTGATTCCACACTTGTAATTATTATGAGCGAATTTGGGAGGGCACCGTTGATCGCTCCGGAACCTAACTTCCCGGGAAATAATGCCGGACGAAAACATTGGGCAAGCGCCTATTCGATTGCCTTGGCAGGAGCAGGGATAAAACGTGGTGCCGTCCTAGGTGCTACCGACAGACTGGGAGGAGAAGTCGTAACCGACCGCTACGCACCGTGGGATCTCACCGCTACCCTATTCAATGCTTTGGGGATTCCCGTCGATACACACTATCAAGATCCCCTTGACCGGCCACTACCAGTGACGACTGGTAAACCAATCGAGGCACTCTATAGCCTTTAATAGTGATGTCAATAAAGAGCTTATAAGTTGGAGTAAAAGCCGGAATAAATCAGCTAGTACGACTCCGTGTCTAGCATCGGCGGATTTAGTACTTTACCGGCTCGGGAAAGTTTTCCTCTAACTGGTTAGCGAAGGGCCATTTGCCCGGACGGTATTTAATGGCCAATTCCGGAGTTGCGTATTTTCTACCGCCTGTAAAATGACTCCTTATGGATCGGGTAAGGATGCCTGTGGTTAGCAGGGTGCGCTCTAATGGCGTATGCTCTTTACCTGTATGAAAGAAATGGTCAAGGCCGCGAACTAGTTGCTCGAAGTGGCGGTAAGGGTAAGTCAGTTCCATTTTGAACCATTGGTTTAAGGGCTTCCTGTTCTCTTCGAACTCCACGGCGACTGACATTTCATCAGTAATGCCATTGAACATACAGCAGACCGCTTTGGTACCGTCTAAATAATCGATGACATAGATAGAACTGTTCTCTTTATGCAAACGGCTTTCCAGATCGTCAGCAGATTTCCCTGCCGCCATAAGGGCGTTGGTCACCGCTTGACGACTCCAGCGCCCCTCCTTTTCCGCTTTCCACATTTGATCGTAAGGGTAAGCTTGGATGCTTTTCACGCCGGTTTCCCCACCCTTACGACGTTCCATAAGACATTGAATTGTCTCAAGTGCATGAAATCCATAGGATTCAAGACCACCAAAAGCGACACCAGTGATGGTGTTGATCTTGGAACCGACAGGGATCGTTGCGTTTGGATACCGCCAGGTGAAAGGTAAAGATGAACCGGCTTGCATGGGGATCTTCATTGCCCGCGCCCGATCATACATTGCTTTGGCGTCTTTCCAGTTCCAACTTAAGTGCTTGTCATTGAAAATTGGTACAACCTTTCCGGTTTTCTGGAAAACATCAGCGATTGCATCAAAGAAACGTCGCCTTGGATACTTTCGCTGATGGGCGACTGGATCGATCTCATAATTGCCATGCTCTGCAATACTTAATACAGCATCACATTGCAGGTCATCGGTTCCGAGTGTTAATGCTTCTTCAATACTGTTATAGATGGAAACCTGATTGGCCGTACTTTTAGATGATGAAATGTCATTGTCTGTTTTTTGTTCGACATACATTGAAACCAGTTCAAGTTTTGGCCCCTCGAATCCAAGATGATCCCACCCCTCCATGATTTTGGTGAGAATGACGTCACAATGAGAATTTTTGAAATACTGCGTTCCAATTCCGGCAACGCGTAGTATGTTGCGTCGTGGGGCACCAAATGCTGTTGGTGCTAGCCATGCAAGGGAGGACGCGGAAAGGGTTTGCAGTGCTCTACGGCGATCAAGCATCCTCTATTGCTCCTGAATCCAGATTTTGAACTGGCTTACCCATTTGTTGATCGGTTGCCCTAAATCACGGATACCATAACCATGTCCACCGCTATCTCGGAAGAACGTTTGCACTCGAATGCCAGCCTTTCTGGCGGCATCCTCCATTCTTAGAGAATTTTCAGCCAGAACACCTTGGTCGTCCAACGCGTGTGCCAGGAAGATCGGAGGCATACCTTTCTTCAGATGTAATTCGGCAGAGTAATTGTCGAGTTGTTCTTTGGTGGGAGTCTCACCAAACAATAGTTTTTGATAGCGAGGGCCTGCGACTTCGGTTTGCATGGATAACAGTGGGTATGCGCCGGCGAAAAATGCTACCTCACTACTAAGACGGTTAATCCGATCCTGGTCATCCGGATCTTCGCCAACGGGATGAATATAGGGTGTGACTGCTACAATGCCTCCGGCTGAAAAACCAAAGGTTCCAATGCGATTCGACGCGATATTCCATTTGCTGGCGTGAAAGCGCGTGACTCGAATTGCTCGACGAATGTCTGCTTCCATGATATCCATACCGTTGAAAGTGGTTGTCGTTTGGGCATTACGGAATTTGAGAACGATCCCTGCCATGCCTGACTCAGCCAAGACTCGCGCGAGATCATTTCCCTCCTTGTCAATGACGGCGCGGGTTAGACCCCCACCGGGAACAATAATGACAGCGGTGACGGGCTTGCTGGAGTGTTTTGGTAAGTGAACGGTGAGGGTCGGGATAACGGTGTCAGAGATAGAACGATCAATAGTCTTCACTCCATCACCACGTTCTACCAGCTTTTCTTCATCCTTTACCCCTTCGCTGCCCGGAGCTACTCCTTCCCATAGCCGAACTTCAAAGGAATCGTTGGCCATCATGCCGTCGGGGATCAATAGGGGGATAGCGAAAAGTGCGGTAGTGATTACTTGTCGAATCATAACTCAATCAATTGTGTGTTTGAGGAAGAACGTGCTTATGTTTTTAATATAGCGACTTGATAGGCAGAACTCGAACACGCGGTGGGGTAATAACGTCATGGCTGGGTGATGTTATGATAGAGGATCGAGTCGAGTGATATATCGTTAAGAGTGTCAGGTATTAATCAATGATCAAACAGCTTTTGTTTATTTTTTGCTTTCTGTTCTTGAATCTATTTGCCCAGGCGGAGCAAACTCCTAATATTGTCTTGATCATGGCTGACGATCTCGGGATTGATAGTGTTGAGGACTATGGAGGGCGACAGTATAAAACGCCAGTCATGAGTCAATTGGCAAAGGAAGGAATGCGGTTTACTCATGCCTATGCCCAACCACTTTGCACGAACACTCGTATTCAACTGATGACGGGGATTTATAATCATCGAAATTGGCTCGCCTTTGGTGTTCTTGATCCACAGGCGAAAACATTTGGTCACTACCTGCAGGAAGCAGGTTACAAGACTGCGATTGTTGGTAAGTGGCAATTGCAGAGTTATGATCCGCCCGACTACCCCGGCGCCGCCAAGCGTCGAGATAAAGGGATGCATGTCAACAAAGCGGGGTTTGATGACTACTGTCTGTGGCATACTCATCATACGGAAGACAAAGGTTCGCGGTATCCAGATCCCAAGATCAATCTCAACGGGAAATATCTCACGGATACTAAAGGGAAATATGGGCCGGACATATGGGCGGATTACATTTGTGACTATGTGCGTCAAAAGCACGAAAAGCCCTTCTTTCTTTATTATCCGATGGCACTTCCTCATAACCCATTCTCCCCTACTCCGGACTCCCCGGAATGGAAAGATTCGGAACGCCGGTTTGATGAAGAAAATCACTTTTATGGTGATATGGTGGAGTATACAGATAAGGTGTTGGGGCGGATTGTAAATGCTATCGACGTGGCGGGAATCGCAGAAAATACGCTTTTGATTTTCTATAGTGACAACGGAACAAATCAAAAGATCTTGACAGAAACGGATTGGGGATTGAGCCAGGGTGGAAAAGGCCTGTCGATTGATGCCGGCGTACATGTACCTCTGTATGTGCGATGGAAAGGTGAAGTTGCTGCGGGAGCAGTGAACCACAATCTCGTTGACTCCACCGACTTTTTGCCAACGATTCTGGAGGCAGCCGGGGCACCTATTCCTGCAAAGGAGGGGTTGGATGGAATTAGCTTTTTTCATCAATTGCTTGATCAGCGTGGTCCGGAGCGCCCGTGGGTGTTTTATCATTATGATCCGCGGCCGGGTTGGGATAAGCATAAGTTTACATTGCATCGATTCGTTCAGGATCGACGCTATAAACTCTATGACAACGGTATACTTATTGATGTGGAAAATGACCCTTTGGAACAGCATCTTATTTACGCCGAGGATGATACCCGAGCGACTGCTGCGGCTCGCCGTAAGTTTCAACGCGTCCTGCATGAAAAGTACGACGAGTGGCGGAACCTACGACCTGCCAACAATCGTCAGGTTCAATAGTTATTTGCCGAAAGGTTTTTCGAGAAATGAAGAAGATCATTTTCACTCTTGGGTTACTAATGTGCGTTAGCTCATTGCAGGCACAAGAGAAACGCCCGAACATTTTGTTCGCATTTGCAGATGATTGGGGAAAATATGCCGGTTGCTACGCGAAAGTTGACGGCGCAACTTCTTTGAATGGGTTGGTAAAGACACCCACGATTGACTCAGTCGCCGATCGGGGAACTTTGTTTAAACATGCCTTTGTCACTGCCCCATCCTGTACGCCGTGCCGAAGTTCGCTTCTCTCCGGGCAATACTTTTATCGAACGGGTCGGGGAGCGATCCTACAGGGCGCTGTGTGGGATACGTCGATTCCGACCTATCCCCTGCTATTACAAAAGGCTGGTTATCACGTGGGACAAACGTATAAGGTCTGGAGTCCCGGAACCCCCAAAGATGCGCCCTATGGCGGTAAGGAAAACGAGTTCGAATCGGCTGGAAATAAGTTCAATGCTTTCTCTCAGCAGATTGCTAATCTGACCCGTAATCAGAGCAAGTCGCTGGAAGAAGCCAAAGCGGCTTTACTTGAAGAAGTCAGGATGAACGTACGGTCTTTTATGGCTGCTCGTGACGGTAATGAGCCCTTCTGCTACTGGTGGGGTCCAACGAATGTACACCGTAAGTGGATCAAGGGAAGTGGAAAGTCACTCTGGGGTATAGACCCGGATTCGCTTAAAGGTAAGTTACCGCAATTCCTGCCGGATGTTCATGAAGTACGACAGGATTTTGCTGATTACCTAGGCGAGGCAGCTGCATTTGACGCTGGTTTTTCAGAGGTGCTTGCCGTTCTTGAAGAATCAGGAGAACTGGAGAACACCGTCATTGTAATCAGCGGCGACCACGGAGCCCCCGGTTTTCCGCGCGGTAAATGCAACTTGTACGACTTTGGAACGCAGGTTCCGTTGATCGTTGCACTGCCAGGACAGGTGAAGTCAAGAATCGTCGATGACTTTGTGAATTTAATGGATCTCGCCCCGACATTTCTGGAGCTAGGTGATGTCGAGATTCCTGAGGTGATGACGGGCCGCAGTCTGGTGTCGGTTTTGGAATCTTCCAAAACCGGTTGGGTAGATGAAAGTCGTAGTTGGGTTGTGACCGGACGCGAGCGTCATGTCGCTAAGGTGCGTGATGGGTTTCTGCCTTATCCGCAACGTGCGATTCGTACGAAAGATTACTTGTATATCATTAATTTCAAGCCCGATCGCTGGCCGATGGGGGCTCCGATGACGGTGACAGAGGATACGGCCCCGTCCACTGAACAACTTGAAAATAATACATTTATTTGTTTCGGTGATTTGGACGCCAGCCCAACAAAAGCCTGGCTGATTGAACATCGTCATCAGCAACGATGGAAGCAATATTACGATTGGTCATTTGGAAAACGCCCGATGGAAGAGTTGTATGTGCTTGCCGATGATCCTGATCAGGTTCGCAATGTGGCAGGGAAGCCTAAGTATGCTGAAGTGAAGGCTCAGCTGAAAAGTCGGCTGATGGGGGAGCTTGCAACGACAGGTGATCCACGCGTTATGGGCGATGGATCTACGTTCGACAAACCTCCATTTACAGGCGCCTTTAACCGCTAACGGCGGTTGAGCAACGATGGCTGAGAAAGAGACTGAGGGAGCTTTGACGAGAAACGCTACGATGAAGAAATTACTGTTAGCATTGCTTTGGGTAACTGGTGTCGCGTTAAATGCAAACGCCGCGGACCCCCCCAATATCCTGTGGTTAACAAGTGAAGACCACGGTCCTGAAATGGGGTGCTATGGTGATGAATTGGCGGTTACACCCAATGTCGATGCGTTGGCTAGCAAGGGGATGTTGTTTGATCTTGCATGGTCTTGTGCTCCTGTTTGTGCACCGGCTAGAACCTGTATTATCACCGGTATGTACCCGCCATCGATTGGCGGGCAACACATGCGAAGCATGGTGTCGTTGCCGGACGAATTCCAGTTCTACCCGTGGTACCTAAAGAAGGCAGGATATTACACGACCAATAACTCAAAACAGGATTACAACGTTAAAAAAGCGGAACAGGGATGGGATGCTTCCTCCAATAAAGCTCATTATCGAGATCGTGCAGATGACCAGCCATTCTTTGCAATTTTTAATGTCACGATCAGTCATGAGAGCAAGATTCGTGCACGTCCGCACGAAAAGGTTCTGGATCCCGCCAAAGTACGTGTACCAGCCTATCACCCAGACAACGCAGAGTCCCGGCAGGATTGGGCCCAATACTACGACATTGTAAGTCGTGCCGATAAACTTGCAGGAGAGCGTCTGGCTGAGTTAGATCAGGCAGGTCTTACCGACGACACCATCGTCTTCTATTACGGCGACCATGGAAGTGGAATGTCACGTTCAAAGCGATGGCCCTACAATTCTGGTTTGTCTGTCCCCATGGTTGTCTATTTTCCTGAAAAATGGAAACATCTCGCACCCAGGGAATACACAATGGGCGGGAAAAGCGACCGATTAGTCAATTTTGTAGATCTGGCACCGACGGTTTTGAGCCTGGCCGGAATTGAGCCACCGGAACATATGCAGGGACACGCGTTTGCTGGACAGTACCAGCAGGAGAAACCAAAGTATATGTTCGGCTTTCGGGATCGCATGGATGAACGGTATGACTTCATTCGTACCGTCACTGATGGCCGATATCAGTATATTAGGAATTTTAATCCGCATTTTATCTACGGCCAGTATGTCGCATACAACTTCGTGACGCCATCGACTGCCGCTTGGAAGCGGGATTATCTCGCGGGGAAACTTAATGAAGCGCAATCGGCTTACTGGAAGCTAAAGCCGACCGAAGAATTGTATGACCTGCAAGCCGATCCTGACCAGATCAATAGCCTCGTAGACTCGGAGGGACATCAGGCAATTCTCAAAGAGTTGCAAGGAGCGCTTTATGATTGGTGTGCTCAGATTCGCGACGTTGGTTTTCTTCCCGAAGGGGAAATTCATAGTCGAAGTGTCGGGATGTCTCCTTATGAGATGGGACATAACAAAAAACTCTACCCATACGATAGGATTTTTGAGGCTGCTCATAACGCAACGTTTCGTGATGTGGATCGTCTTGACCTGATGGTCAAATATCTAGGTGATGAAGATAGCGCTGTTCGCTACTGGGGAGCTGTTGGGTTACTCAATCGTGGTGAAGCGGCATGTGCTGAAAAGGCCGAAGTGCTGCAGCAATGCCTCGTAGATAAGTCGCCTTATGTTCAAATTGTCGGTGCTTACACACTTGCCAAATATGGGAAAGGTGATGCTGTGCGAATGGCGACAGACCATTTGTTGTCACTGACCTCATGGACGGAAGATCGTCCGGTATTTGTTTCACTTGCAGCACTGAATGCGGTGGATAAATTGGATGGTAAGGTCGTACATGCATTAGAGAAAATAAAAGCTTTACCCCGTAAAGGTGGAGCATCCCCTGATCGTCGTTATAACGGCTATGTTAATCAGGTACTTGGAAAAGTGATTCGGGATCTCGAAAAGTAAATCTTCAGTATCAAGCTTAATACCTTGCTGGAAAGGAATATGAAATGATCCAACGTGCCTTGGCGACATGCCTTGCCTGTATGGTGTTTACTACCGCGTTGCAGGCCAAGCCGAATGTATTGATTATCACAGTGGATGATATGAGTGCGGATTCAATTGGCACCTATGGTTGCCCTATCAACAATATCTCGCCTCATATGGATGGCCTGGTTCGATCGGGGTTAAGATTTCAACATGCTCATGTCCAGGTCGGTAACTGTATGCCCGGTCGTAACGTGATGTGGTCCGGACTATACCCGCATAACAACGAGGTGGAAGGATTCTATCAGGTTTCCCAGCCAAAACATAAGCACCTTGTCGATTTAATGAAGCAAGCCGGTTATTTTACGGCCATCATGGGGAAAACGTCTCATTCGACTCCTTACCATCCTTACCCGTGGGATGCGATTCTGGATACAGCTAAGGACGGGGCTAATTATGACAAAAAGAATCCTGCTCACTTCGGTGAGGCCACAGCTCGCGGTATTGAGGCAGCAGCGAGAGCAGAAAAACCGTTTTGTCTGATGGTAAATGTTTCAGATCCTCATAAACCATTCTTCGCTGGCGAGTCAGATGCAAACCAGCCAACGATGATTGTGGAGGCAGGGGACGTTCCTGTCCCCGGTTTTCTCTTCGATGATCCGGTGGTTCGACAGGAACTGGCGCTGTATTACAGCAGCGTAAGTAGGGCCGATGACTGTGTTGGCGAAATTCTAGAGTCACTGAAAAAATCAGGAGTAGAAGACGATACTGTAGTCGTGTTTTTATCTGATCATGGTATGCCGTTGCCCTTTGCAAAAACGCAACTGTATCATCACAGTACGCATACGCCTTTGGCAATTCGCTGGCCAGGCGCGACTAAGCCGGACTCGATTGATACACAACACATGGTTTCGGCGGTGGACCTAACACCCACGATTCTGGAAATCGTTGGGGCTGAAGTGCCAAAACTTGATGGTCGTTCCTTCGCCTCGATTCTTCAGGGCGAAACTCAGGACGATCGGGAATTTGTTGTGAAAGAATACAACGAAAACTCAGGTCGATCTCGAGATCCAATTCGTGCGGTCCAGACTAAAAAGTACCTTTATTTGGCAAATGCGTGGTCTAACGGTACACGGGTTTTCGCAACGGCGACAACGGGGACTAAAACGTATCGTCGAATGGCAGTCCTCGCTGAAACAGATGCGTATCTTGCGAAGCGTTTGGCGATGTATAAGTATCGTGTGCCGGAAGAGTTTTATGACATTGAAAAGGATCCGGATTGTTTGGACAACCTTATCGAAAGTTCCGGGCATCAGGAAATTATCCAGCAGCAGCGTGAGCGGTTGTTGCAGTGGATGAAGCAGACGGACGACCACATGCTCGAGTGCTTTAAGAACTTCAGAGACGCGGAAGAACGAGAAGCCTATGTGCTCGCAAAAGAAGAGGAAGCGGTTTCCCGCAAAAAACGGACCTCCCCTCAGGCCAAGCAACAGAAAATATTTACAATCACGCTCCCGACGCCTATTACAGCAGCGACCAAGGTCAAGTACCGCGTTAATTATGATTTACCGAAGAGTTTAGGTATCCAAGGGATTGCGATCACCATGAAGCAGGGAAAGAACGGTGAGCGAGTAGAACGGAAGGAAGCGAAAATTCAGGGAAGGGGCCAGTTGGTTGTCGAGTTTAATATTCCGTCAAACCCGAAAGACGGGCGCATTTCGTTTGCAACTTGGGTAGGAGCGGAATTTGATAAGAACATTCAGTACTATCACACCGATGCGATTCCCGTGAAATACTTAGAAGATTAAGCTATTGCCTTAGAGATAACTTGTCCATGCACATCGGTCAGACGGAAATCCCTTCCGGCATGGTGATAGGTCAGTTTCTCGTGGTTCAATCCGAGCTGATGTAGGATCGTGGCCTGGATGTCGTGGACATGGACGGCGTCTTCGGTCGGGTGGAATCCAAAGTCGTCCGTTTGTCCCATGGAGAAACCCGGCTTCATGCTTCCTCCGGCCATCCACATTGTATATGCCTGAGGGTGGTGGTCACGACCATTGCTGCGTCCCAAAGTGGGATTTTGCTCAACCATCGGCGTACGTCCGAACTCACCACCCCATACAATCAAAGTGCGATCGAGGAGTCCCACGCGTTTTAGGTCTTTAACTAAAGCTGCAGAGGCCTGGTCCGTCTTGGTGCAGTTGCTTGAACAGTTACCTTTGACGTTGGAATGGGCATCCCATCCGCTATGAAAAATGTTGATGTACCGCACTCCTCGCTGGACCATGCGTCGGGCTAGAAGGCAGGCTCGCGCGAACGAGGCCTGGTCAGGCTTGCAGCCATAAAGATCCATCGTTTCCTGAGTTTCCTGACGAAGATCCATTAACTCAGGAGCAGATATCTGAAGGCGTGCGGCCATTTCGAAAGAAGAAATTCGTGTTTGAATTTCCGGGTCGTTTAGCTTTTCGTATTGTTGTTCATTCAATGTCTTCAGGACGTTAAAGGTGTTTCTCTGTCCCTGTTTGCTAATTCCAACGGGAGTGTCAACGTTGAGGATGGGAGCGCCCTGATTTCGAAACATGACACCGGTATTGACGGTTGGTAAAAAGCCGCTGGAATAGAGCCCTGCTCCTCCGCTAAGTCCGCCTCCGGTGTTCATGACGACATAAGCGGGTAAATTTTGAGTCTCGGCGCCCAAGGCATACATAGCCCAAGACCCAATGCTGGGACGTCCGGGTTGGCCAAAACCGGTGTTGAAGAATATTTGTCCCGGAGCATGATTGAATTGATCCGTGTGAACTGCGCGGAACATACAGATGTCGTCTGCAATCGAGTGTAAGTGCGGGAGAGCCTCGGAAATTTCTTGTCCGCTCTCCCCGTATTTGTTGAATTTAAACTGGGGACCCAGCACTCCTGCATTGGCTTGGATAAAGGCATATCGTTGATCGCCGAGAATGGATTCCGGCAACGGCTGGCCTTCGAGTTTCTTAAGAAGCGGTTTTTCCGTAAACAGTTCCAGTTGGCTCGGAGCCCCCGCCATAAACAAATGGATGACCGCTTTGACTTGCGGTTTGTGGTGAGGTTTGACTTGACCAGGAAGTGTTTTCCCATGCGGTTCTCCATCGCTCTGTTTCGCTAAAACAGAACGGCTTAAAAGAGAAGCTAATGCGACTTTCCCCGTGCCCACACCGCAATCGTTTAAGAAGGTCCGTCGAGTTAGATGGAGTAATCGATTGTTTTTCATCAGTTTCTTAATTCTTATTAATAGCTTCGTCTGTTGAGAATAGTACACGGACAACGCCCGTCCAAGCTGCTGCAAGGATAGCCTCTTGCCCTTCGATTCCGACAAGTGCCGTCGCTTTGTTCGGTGTAGTCTCATATTCTTCCACCAGAGATTGGAAGTAATTTTGAACCGTGCTTAACTCCAAGTTGCTGGGTGGTCGGGATAAAATCCTCAAAAAGGCCTTTTCAACTTTCACTTCCGGCCCAGATGCTAGTTTTGAAAGCTCCGTTCCAAATTGTCTGGCAATGTCCAGGAACATCGGGTCGTTTAATATCGTCAACGCCTGCAATGCCGTATTAGATCGGTTGCGTTTGGCAGTGCACGTTTCCCCACTTGGAGCATCAAATGTATTGAACATTGCAAAGGGAGCTGTTCGTTTGGTGTATGTGTAGAGACTGCGGCGATAACGATCTTCACCCGCACTCGGCGTCCACTTTGGTGATCCGTATGCGGCAGCTGCTATCCCTGAGGGCTGTAGGGGCCGAACGGGTGGGCCGAACATTTTAAACGACAGCAGCCCGGAGCTATGCAAAACCGAGTCTCTGAATACTTCGGCATCCAGTCGCATGCGCGGGAAGTAGCTCAGTAACGTATTGTTTGGATCGATGCGGAGAACATCTGACCTTACGCGACTCGCTTGCTGATAGGTAGCGCTGGTCACAATGTATTTATGCAGCCAGCGGATGGACCATTGGTTGGCCACGAGCTGAGTCGCTAAGTGGTCTAGCAGAAGGGGGTGGGAGGGTGGACTTCCCTGAAAACCAAAATCATCAAGCGTTACCACCAAACCTTTGCCAAAAAAGGCGTCCCANTGACGATTGGCTACGACCCGTGATGTGAGTGGGTTCTCAGGTGCCACCAGCCAATGAGCAAACCCAAGTCGATTGCGAGGTAGATTGTCGGGGTAGTCGTGAAGAAAGCTGAGCGGGACAGCCGTGACCTCCTCCCGAGGACTTAGGAATTCCCCCCGGTGATGACGGTAAGTGGGACGCAGATTTTCTTGAGGACGTTCCTGCATCACCAGAGCGCGTTGGTAACGAGGTTTCTTTTGAAGTGACGCAATGCGATCGGTGTGTTCCTTTAGTTCTGGTGTTTGTAGGAGGAATTGAGTTAATAGAGTGTTGCGTTGTTCGGCGGTCAGTTCCCCGTCTTGAAGGGTAAGCAAATCCTCGCTAGCAGGAGGGAGTTCATTTGCAGAGATAGGCTTGTTATCCGTAGCGACGGACAGTCGGAATTTACCCAGCGAACTGCTGAAATGTCGCCCAAAGTGCATGAACAGTTTCCACCGACCAGCCTGAATAGGCTCAGCCGGTGACAGGACGGCTATGTGACGTTGTCCCTGACCGTCGTGAACCGACCAGCCTGTTTGGATGTCTCCGTCAATCATCAGTTGCGCGGAAGTATCCTGACTGCCGTAACGGTTTTTTGCATAGCTGTGGACGGCTTTATCGAGTTTGACTCGTTGCCCTTCGACGTACAATTCGAACTCGGTGAGGAAGAAGTCACCGATGGTACCCTCGTAATTTGTCATCCCGGGTCCGTAATTTGGCAGTCTCGCGTCAGGAAGAGCTTCCAGGCGAATGGCACGCACAAGATCATGCTTTACGTCAAATTCCAATTCGAAGATGTCGTGCTTAGTCGAGTCTCCGGACGCCAGGATGATATCGTCCTGTTCAAGTTGTAAATGCGGCAGATTCGCTTTCAGGCTTGCTGGTGAGAGCGTTGACCAATGGCGGGCTCGCGTTTGCTGTTGGTTGAGCCATGCCTGGAACTTGTCGTCAAGTTCGGCTCCTTTCAAAGGATGCTTTTCGATAAGTTGTTTGCTGAGTATATCCGCACGCGCGAGATTATCTGCATATGATTTATCGAGTTTGGCGTCCGGTATGTCCAACTCAGGCTCGTTCGTGTTGTTCATAAATGCCATTAATTCGTAATACTGCCGGTGAGTGATCGGGTCGTATTTGTGAGTGTGGCACTGAGCACAACCGGTGGTTAGGCCCAGCCAGGTAGTGCCTGTCGTGGCGACACGATCTGTCATGGCATAGAATCGGAATTCAAGCGGGTCAATCCCTCCTTCTTCGTTCAGCATAGTGTTTCGATGGAAGCCGGTTGCCACGCGTTGTGCTGGTGTCGCATTTGGGAGCATGTCACCTGCGATTTGCTCAATCGTAAACTGATCAAACGTCATGCCAGCGTTGATGGCCTGAATGATCCAGTCTCGATAGGGCCACATGTTACGGTCCCGGTCTTTTTCATAGCCGTTGGTGTCGGCATAACGGGCGAGATCCATCCAGCGACGCGCCCACCGCTCACCGTATTGCGGACGTTTTAATAAACGGTCGACCAACGTTCCATATTCTTTCTGATTAATATTGCCATCCTGATCGAAGATGGACGCTATAGCCTGTTCAATTTCGTCGGGCGACGGAGGGATGCCCAGCAGATCAAGGTACAGTCGGCGGGTTAGCGTATAAGGTTCCGCAGGTGCGGAGGGCCTTAGGCCTGCAGTCTTCAGTTGGCTGGCGATATAGTGATCGATGGCGTTGTGCCCCCAGTCGGATTTACGGAATTTCTCGGGAGGCCTGTTTTGTGGCGGCTGAAATGCCCAGTGTGGTTCATATTTAGCGCCGCGTTTAATCCAGCGAGTAAGGAGCAGCACTTCGTCTTCAGTGAGGTTCTTATTGGCAGATGCCGGTGGCATTCGGAAATTTGGATCCTGAGATAAGATGCGTTCAGCAAGAGAACTTGTTTTTAGATTCCCGGGTGTAATTGGTGGAGTATTGGAACTAAACAGTCCCTGCTCCGTATCTAATCGCATTTCGGTCACGCGAGCATCCTCATCAGGGCCATGACATTTGTAGCACTTGTTGGAAAGAATCGGTCGAATGTCACGGGTAAAAGAGATGTCGTCGGCGTATAAGAAAGCCGGGCAAGAGACTGCCAGTAGAATGGGCAGTAAAGTTTTCGTCAGAGATAAAATTGGTTTCATCTATGTCAATCCGGTCTAAGGAAAATCCTCGAATTCTCATTTTAACCCCCGGTCACTACCGGAGAAATAGAGGCTTTCTAAATCAGCTTTCTGAATGAGGTATAATTCCGGTAGTAATTATCATTTTTATTCCGGGATACAGTGTTGATGTTACGCGTTCAGTGTTTGTTGATTTCCTTGTTGTTGGTTAATTCTTCGTTGGCGGTTGAACCTCAACCGGTTGAATTGAAAAATGTCGATGATTGGTTTCGCGCAAGTTTTACGGATGAAACAATCATTCAGCGACATGACGGCTATTTAGAGGTGCAACTCGAACATGGGCCTCTGCTCAAAAATATGGCGACTACCAAGGTGTATCATAAGCAACTAGGATCGTTGCCGATGAAGATCAATAGGAAAACGTACGAACACGGGCTCTATCTCGCGTCCCCCGGAACCATTCGTGTTGTTCTGCCCGGTTCTGCCCGTCACTTTGAAGCCGTTTTCGGTGTGGATAGCAATCGGGTTACCAGTTTCTACTCCAATGCAGGCCGCGGTTCGGTGATAGGTGTTGTGTCGGTCGGCGATAGAACGCTGTATGAATCATCCGTCATGCGAGAGGGGATCCCTGGTCAAAGAGTTTCAGTGCCTTTAGAGGGAGTACAGGCATTCACAATTAGCACGAAGGGAAGTAAAGAAGGTGTTATTGAACAGGTTGACTTCAATCAGTCAAATTGGGCCCATGCCGAAGTTGAGTTGGTAGGGGGCCGTCGGATTCGCCTGGGAGACTTGCCAACGGCTCCTCTTGGGCTGTCACCAAAACCGGCATTGCCATTTTCATTTCAATACGGCGGACAAGATTCACGGGAATTTCTGGCGACTTGGGAAAAGAGTTGGGGTGCGATTGTTCATGCGAAAAAAACAATAGATAAGACAGTTAGTTACCGTGATCCGAAAACGGGATTAGTTGTTGATTGTGTATTGACGATCAATCGTAAACTCCCCGTCGTTGAGTGGGTACTGAAATTGAGAAATGAATCTGACCAGGCAACGCCATTGATCGAGAATGTTTTGCCTCTCGATTTAAGCTTTGAACGAAATGGTGAAGGTGAATTTACGCTCCATCACAGTAATGGGAGTCCACATTCTCTGGTTCGGATGTCAGATGAAACGGACTATGCGCCTCGAGAAACCATTCTCGGACCGGAATCATCCAAAGAACTTGGTTCTCTGATCGGGTTGCCTGCCAGTAATGACTTACCCTTTTTCAATTTGGAGTGGAACGGTAAGGGAGCCATATTTGCGATTGGTTGGCCGGGACAGTGGAATGCTTCATTCACGCGTGACGGTCAACGAACGTTGGTACTTGAAGCCGGTCAGCAGGACACAGCATTCTTTCTCAAGCCCGGAGAACAAGTAAGGACACCAAGAATCGCGATGCTCTTGTGGCAGGGGGGAGATTGGTTGCGGGCGCAAAATTTGTGGCGACGCTGGATGATCGAAAGCAATTTGCCACGTACTTCGGACGGGGAGTTACCACCGTTTCAGCATAATGCCTCCAGTTCTGCTCATTACATTGAGAGTTCCGGTGCGACGGAAGAGAATCAAAAAATGTTCGTCAACCGATATGTCGACAATGGGATTAAACCGGATTACTGGTGGATCGATGCGGGTTGGTATGACTACAAGGAATACTGGCTTAATGTAGGCAGTTGGGATCCTAATTTCCAACGTTTTCCAAATGGACTAAAACCGATTTCCGATCATTTGCATGCGAGAGATATGAAGTTCATTCTTTGGTTCACACCGGAATTGGTCACGCGGGGTTCCCGAATTGATCAGAACCAGTCGCAATGGCTGCTCAAAGGTGGTGCGGAGTGGTGGATGGGACATGCGCTTATTCAGGGAGAGTTTCCGGCCCATGTCAATGATTCAGGAATGACGTTGATGGAAGATGTCGCAGCCTTTGGAACCGGGAACCCTGATGCAACAGCAACGAGTAAGAAGTCACTGGTAGATGGGAATTGGCATCTTGTAACAGCAACCCGGCATGTTAACGAAAAGTCACAACTTAGTGAGCTTAAGCTGTATGTTGACGGCGAACTAAGTGCTGCGGCTGAGTCGGACAATATTGGACGGATGGACAAAAATAAGACGTTTGGCGTCGGGCGGCAATATCAAACGAGAGGTATTGTCGGCGAAATGGACGATGTTCGAGTCTATGACTCGGCATTGACAACGGAACAGGTCAGCCAGTTGTTTTTACATAAACTTGCATTGCCCCCGTTACATCATTATTCGTTTGACGGTGATGTTAGAGATGGTGCCGGTAACGCCCATGGCG
>PAAT01000149.1 GCA_002698965.1 Rhodopirellula sp.
GGTAAGGTTCGGCCGCAGGGAGAAGCAGAAGCGACGGCGTTAATTCGCCGACTGTCATTAACACTCACCGGGTTATTACCGAGTTATCAGGATGTGCAGAGATATGCTAATGAGCCAAGCAGGGAAATTTACACGCAATTGCTGGCGCAGTATTTGAATAGTCCGCAATATGGCGAGCGTTGGGCACGGCACTGGCTGGACTTGGTTCGATATACCGACACGACGGCCAGTTGGCTCAAGAGTACTGCTGGTGCCTGGAGATACCGTGATTGGATTGTTAAGTCCTTAAACGATGATGTTGCTTATGACCGTTTCGTTAAACTTCAATTCGCGGCTGATCAGATGCCAGATGCTCAAACAGATGACGTGGCAGCTCTTGGTTTGCTTGGTTTAAGCCCCACATATTGGAAAGAACCTCGTTTAGCGCCTGTCGTCCTGGAAACAGTGATTGCTGAGGAATGGGAAGAGCGAATCGACATGGTAGGCCGCACGTTTTTAGGAATGTCGTTAGCGTGTGCCCGTTGTCACGATCATAAGTTTGATCCGGTAAGTCAGAAAGATTACTATTCGTTGGCCGGAGTATTTGCTAATACGCGCATTTTGGATATTCCTATACTTTCGGCCTCGGAAAGAGATGGTGTCGTAGCTGCGGTATCAGAGATAGGCGATCTTAATCGGCTTATACATCGCGAACAACTAGCAAGGAGTACCGCAGATAACAAATCGGTTCATGACGAGCGAATTACTAAAGCTGAAGATAGAATTAAAGAGCTTAAAAAAATTACAGAAGCAGAAGTTGAGAAAGTGCCTGGTGTTGTCGATGCAAGTATTTCGGTGATTGCTGAAAGTGAGTCCATGTCTAAGGTGGTCTACGATGAGGCGACGATGATCGACGTTGCCTTGCAGCACCGAGGTAACCCGGAAACGAAAGGGGAAGTGCTAGAGCGTCGGTTTCTTGAATTGTTCGACGAGTCCGCAACGCGATTTGTAAAAGGTAGTGGCAGGAGTGAACTGGCGGAAGCGTTGTTTGAACATTCGGGATTTCTCATGGCCCGTGTTATCGTGAATCGGGTTTGGGGTCATCATTTTGGTCAACATTTGGTGAAAACCCCAAGCAATTTTGGTTTGCAGGGAGCAGCCCCTACACATCCTGAATTGCTCGATGCTTTGGCAGTACGGTTCATCGCCAATAGGTGGTCTTTGAAGTGGTTGCATCGCACTATTTTGCAGAGCGACACATTTAAGCAGACGAGCCGTTTTCATCAGAAAATGTCAAGCGTGGATCCCGACAATCAAATGTACTGGTCGGTGCGTCGGCGTCGCCTTGATGTGGAGGCATGGCGTGATTCGATGTTAAATGTCTCGGGTCGACTTAATCCGCTCATTGGTGGCCAACCCATTCCACTTAACGATGCAACGAATAATCGACGCACGATTTACGCGCTCATCAAACGGCGAGAATTAGATGATGTCCTGAAGCTGCATGGCTTCCCGGAACCCACTGGACATAGCCCTAAACGTGAGGCCGTAGATACTCCTCTACAACAGTTATATGCACTGAATAGTGAATTTATTTGGGAGTGTGCGAGGGCCTTAACGGTCCGGGTTTCTTCTGATGTCGATCAAGACGATATGATTGAAAAGTTATACGAAAAGATTTTTCAGCGTCGACCGACGGAAAACGAAAAGGATTTGGGGGGCAAGTTTCTTTCCGCTGGAGGCAATCCGAGCGAACGATTAGAACGTTACGTCCATACCCTGTTGATTTCGAATGAGTTTGCGTTTGTCGAGTAAATGAAGGTGGTTATTGATGAATTCGTACTTAAGTCGTCGTGACGCCATTTTGTCGATGGGCGGTGGTTTGGGGGCAACAGCTTTAAGTAGCCTCCTCGCATCGTCAGCCTGCGCGGATGATGCGATTTCGATTCATCATCCGCCAAAGGTGAAACGCGTCATTCAGTTGTTCATGAACGGGGGAACTTTCCAAGGCGATTTCTTTGATCCTAAACCAAAACTTAATGAATTTGCTGGGCAGCGTCCGGCGGAAGTGACACTTAGGACCGAACGCAAGACAGGTGGTTTGTTGGAATGTCCATTTAAATACAGCAAACATGGAGAATCGGGGCTTGAAGTTAGTGAGTTGTTACCAAAGCTGGCAGGTCATGCAGATGAATTGTGCGTTCTTAGAAGCGTATATACAGAGAATCCAAACCATGGTCCTGCATTGTTGTTAATGAATAACGGGTCCATTACCCCAACGGTCCCTTCGATGGGGTCATGGATGCTCTATGGGTTGGGGACTGAAAACGAAAATCTACCTGGTTATGTAGTGCTTTGTCCTGGCAGGCCGGTTCGTTTTTCCATCCTGTGGAACAGTGCGTTCCTCCCCTCTGAATTCCAGGGTAGTTATGTCAATCATTCGAAGGTCGACCCCGAAAAGATGATTCCCTTTTTGAAAGGGAAAAGGCAGACGCTTGAGGCTCAAAGGCAAGATCTCGATTTGTTGGCGGCCCTCAATCAAGAGCATCTGGAATTGCGAGTTAAGGATCCGCGGTTGGAAGGCAGGATCAAGAACCTTGAAACGGCTTTTCGAATGCAAACCGAAGGTAGTAGAGCATTTGATCTTTCTCAGGAAAGTGAATTGACTCGCACAACCTATGGTGAAGGACATTTCGCAAACGGTTGTCTCCTGGCGAGACGACTTGTTGAAAGGGGAGTGCGTTTTGTTCAGGTCTATTATGGGAATGGACAGCCTTGGGATACCCATTCGAATCACAATACAGCAGTAAAGCCGTTGGCGAAATCGATTGATCAACCAATGGCTGCCCTAATCGGCGATCTAAAGCAACGAGGTTTGTTTGAAGATACGCTGATTATATGGGGAGGGGAGTTTGGTCGAACTCCAGTCTCAGAAAATGGAAATGGTAGAGACCATAATCACTATGGATTAACCATGATGTTAGCTGGTGGCGGAGTGCGGGGTGGTATGGCTTATGGAGCTACAGACGACTTTGGGTTCCGCGCGGTTGAGAAGCGAATGCACGTAAATGACGTTCACGCGACCGTCCTGCACCTATTAGGAATTGACCACGAACGCCTCACCTATCGTTATGCCGGACGGGACTTTAGGCTCACTGACGTCGGTGGTAGCGTTGCAACAGATATATTATCGTAATACAAACGGAAAACTAGAATTCGGAAAGATATCAAATGAACAGGATTGGAATAGTCTCGGTTACTTTGTTGGTATTGGCATGTGTGTCAGAATTACGTGCTGGTGAACTGTATAAGGCGACACTCTTGACACAAACAGGGGAGTTTACCTCGGGCATTGAAGGACCGGCAGCGGACAACGAAGGCAATGTTTACGCAGTCAACTTTGGAAAACAAGGTACGATTGGTCTGGTTGACGGGAAAGGAAAAGGTAAGTCGGTTCATACGTTACCCGAGGGATCTGTTGGCAACGGTATTCGGTTCGATAAACGCGGGAACATGTATATCGCGGACTATCCAAAACACAACGTTCTCCGCGTGGATGCAAAAAGTGGTAACTTGTCGGTATTTGCTCATGAACCGGAGATGAATCAGCCGAATGATCTCGCGATCGATGCAAATGGAAATCTATATGCCAGTGACCCCAACTGGGGGGCAAGTACGGGCCAGCTTTGGAGAATTTCTAACAAGGGGGTTGTGACGAAGTTGGCCGGTAACATGGGAACAACAAATGGAATCGAGGTTAGTCCGGATGGTAAAAAGCTATATGTGAATGAGTCCGTGCAGCGTAATGTTTGGCAGTTTGATCTGTCGAAACAAGGTGGGATTAGTAATAAGCAACTATTGCGAAAGTTTGATAATTTCGGTTTTGATGGAATGCGTTGTGATGTGAAGGGGAACCTGTACATTACTCGGCATGGTAAAGGAACCGTGGTAATTATTGATCCGAAGGGTGAAATAATAAAAGAAATTGATGTGTTGGGTAAGCATCCCACCAATTTGGCTTTTGGGGGGAAGGATGGTAAGACAGTCTTCGTTACTGAAGCGGAAAAGACCCGTCTAGTAACCTTTCGGGTTGAGTATCCAGGAGCGACGTGGTTCAGAAATTACGGCAAATAAGAAATCAGGCCCATTCTAGGCAATGATAGGAAAGAATGGGAAGGCATTCTCTTTATTACTTAGTCGAAGTGAAGATCAACATCTACGATGGACTTTACAAGCCATTTCCCGTCTTGGAGTGTGGTGGCGCGCAGGGTAACGGGAACTGTTCCGGAGAGTCGCGTATCCGTTTTGGTGTTAACTAACAGGGCATGATGTTGCTGGTCAGCGGACAAAACCACGGGCTCGCAATAGATCAGGCCCCGTAGAGGTTCCGGCATTTCCAGGTCGAGGGTGACGCTCGTTTTTAGCTTGCTGCTGCGGAGGATGTTAAGTGGGATTTCAACACTGTCGCCTGGAATAATGGTGAGTTCTCCTGCACTATGGTTAAGTTTAAGTAGTGCCCCTTCCATGATCATCGTGATGCGGGCATCCGCATTTTTGCCGATATGTCTCACATTACCCTTAGGGTCGGTGACTTCCCCGTATCCGTATACCACCATGCGAGTGGTGCGATCCGTGGTTAACCACTCTGGCATAAAGCACGGGTAAAATATTTCGCGTTCGCCGTCAGCCACTTCAAGAATTGGGCCCGTTATACCCATCCGATGACGAGATTGTTTGCTGGCCATCACCAAGCGTACAATTCCTGTGTACCCTTCATTTCGATTAAGAATAAAGGGGGCCGGGTAGGTTGTGCCGCGTGACACAACGCGCTGGCGGTTTTTGTCGATTAGATTAAGCTCAAACGGTGCAGGCATTGTTAAAGCAATTAGGATTGACTCGGTTTGGTTTGAATCGAGATCTGTCGAGGCTAAGTTGCCGGATAAAGGAGCTTTTGCGACTACTGAAAGAGCTGCGACGCCGGTCTCTGTGTTGGCCGCAGAGCGTCCAATAACGCGAATAGCTTGAGCCACCGTTGCCGTATCAGCTGCAACCTCCAAAACGATATTCGCTTTGCCAGCACCGCCTTTGATGATGGGAGCATCCCCAGAAATAGTGATCCCCGTCGGGAGTTCTTCCAGTCCCAAAGTTACATCCTCTTTGAATCCACCTGTAGATGTGATAGTGACAGGGATAGTAAGCTTGTCACCAAGGTGAGCCTGAAACGTCTGGGAGGTTGCCAGAGAAAATCCTGGCTGTTCTTCTTTGATCGTGATTTCATACTGGTGATTTTCACCGCCAATGGAATACCCTGTTACAATCGCTCGGATGGTTGTGTCGGTTGATGCTTTGTAAGTCAGTGACGCATCGACGGTAGAGGCAGTGAAATCATCATTCTGGGCCAGAGAAATTCCTTCACTGTCGATCAATTCCAGTTGGAGGTCCAAGTCTCCACCGATCGCCTGACTACGGGCATCAATGCGGTAGGTTTTATTTGCCGTGACCTCGTAAGCATGTTCCATCCTTCCGGACTCCGGGAGGGTCTGGGAGTTGCTCTTAGGTGCATTTGCATTGTCGCTGGAGAGGCCGAGTCGATAAACGAAGTGAGCCGCCCCCCGGAAGTCCGCTTCATGAACAGCAATTGAGTAGTTTGAGCCGGCCTTAGCTTTGAAGCGGATTTGAAGGTCGCGGCCTTCGGTGTCCACTTCATCGACTAGTGTTTGTTGTTCTGTGTCGTATACCTGAATCGCGAGGTTAATGTCGCTTCCAAGTCGGCGAGCCCAGCAGTCGATCTGGATTTGCTGGTCGGCCTTCGAGTGCAGGTGATAGATGTCTTTTTCCGCTAATCGAGAGAGTCGTCCGGAAACGCCAATCGGCAGCGTAGTAATCTTCATGGGTTCGTTGCGGAAACGTGTTTCAGTGATTTCCTGATGCTTGCTGACAAGAAATGTTGCCGTAGAAGTCGCGCCATTCGCATTCGCCATCTGCCAAAATACGAGACCGGTTGCGTGGGTTTCAGGTAGGGTTATGTGTGCGGGAAATTCTCGAGGCAGAGGTAATGCCGGGGCGAAGATGCGCGGACCTTCCCAGTATGGACGAGGTGGTACAAGATGTGGGCCTAAAGGCCCACGAAGACTTAACTCGGCCGGTGAATCGTGAACAAATACCTGCATGTCGGGGGTTAGATCAAAGCCACCGAGTTGAACTTTGGTTGTTTGTCCTCGTTGGACCGCTGGCGGAAAGAGATAGCCTAATGTAGGGACTTGACCGAAGGCTGGTGCCGTAAAAACGGCATAAAGAAAACTCAGTAAAGAAAAACAAAATGATCGCATCTTAAAGTGTTTCTCCTGACAGGGTGTTTGCTACGCGATTAGTTCTGAGATCATTGATCCGCCATTCACTAATGGTACCGGCCTTCCGAGTGGAGTCTCATAGATCTTAGCAGGGTTAATGCCCATTAGGCTAAGAATTGTATGGAGAAGGTCCTGGATGCTGTATGGAGTTGTTGTCGGATAGCTAGCTGTCTTGTCGCTAGCGCCGATGACTGTCCCTGGTTTGGTACCGCCACCTGCGAAAATAACGGCTTGACACATTGACCAGTGATCGCGTCCAGCATCTTTGTTAATGCGGGGTGTGCGCCCCATTTCTCCCATCATGACGACAAGCGTGTCCTCCAGCATGCCACGTTGTTCTAAATCTTCGATCAGGGCGCTAAAGGCTTGGTCGGTTGGTGGAACGAGAGCTTTTTCATGGCCGGTGAAGTTGTCAACGTGCGTGTCCCAGCTGCCATGCGAAATTCCAATGAATCGGGATCCTGCCTCTACTAGTCGTCGTGCGAGAAGACTGCACTGTCCTATAGACGTCATTCCATACCGTTCTCGAACAGCTTCATTTTCATTTTGTATTTTGAATGCCTTTTTAGCTTGGGGGCTGGTAACTAGTTCGAGCGCCTTCTCATAGTAGGTTTGCATGGTGGCGGCCTTACCGTCGCTTTTACCGCCAGCTCCCAGCGTATCGGCGCCCTGTAATAGGCGTTTACGGCGTTCAAAACGAGAGGCATTAACATCTTTAGCGATATTCAGGTCGCGAACTTCAAATGTTGGCTCAACGGGATCAGTTTCAATAGTAAATGGCGCGTACTGAGCTCCGAAGTAACCAGGTCCGCCGGCGCCTAGTGGTTCTGGTACTTCGATATAAGGTGGCACCGCCCCTCGATGCCCCAATTCCTTAGAGATGATTGAACCGAGCGAGGGATAGATCTCATTAAAAGGAATTCCTTTTGCCTGACCATCAGGGAAATTCGGAGCATAACCAGTCAAAACCCAATGACGTCCCGTTTGGTGCGCGTTGTCGCCATGGCTATGGCTTCGCATGATTGTATATTTATCAGCGATTTTACTACAGTACGGCATGATGTTACCGATCTGTGTACCGGGTACATTTGTGGAGATAGGGTGGAATGGTCCACGGATTTCATCTGGAGCGTCCGGCTTAAGGTCCCACATGTCGATGTGGCTTGGTCCGCCTTCGAGCATGATGAAGATACAAGACTTTGCCTTCGCACTTTTTTCGGACGCCGCATTCGCCTGCATTTCAAGTAAATTCGGGAGAGACAATCCACCAAACAAACCGGTTGCCCCAACGGTTAAGGCATCACGGCGTGAAACTTTACTGCAATTGGTAGTTAGATTACCAAAAGGAATGTGAAGCATTGTTAAAACTCCGGTTGAAAATATGGCATCAAACATTCGCAAAGAGATCTGTTTGCACCACCCTAATTATACCACCTACCTACGGATCTTACCGCGTAATCTGCTTTTGTGTCGAGATCGGGATATACGACACGCCCCTCAATTTAGTGGTTGAAAACGAATTCTCGAGAATTGAGCAGAGCCCAAATGATATCTTCAACAGCTTCCTGACGTGATACGTCAGGTTCAGTAAATGCTGTCCGCATCAGTTCGAACTCTTTTTCATTTGGAAATCTACTGAAACAGGCTAGGTAAAGAGTTTCAATAATTTCATCGTTAGTGGCCTGCGATTTTGCAAGGTGGCGGGCTGTTCCTTGCCGATGCCGGATTTTAGCAATTGATTCCGGAGCATTCATAAGATGGAGGGCCTGGGCAATGCTAGGGTCGGAGCCTCGTTCGCATTCACAGACACTCACACGTTGTGGTTTACCAAATACCCGGAAGAAATAACTCGGCATGCGATTATCCCAGATTTCAATCGCCCGATATCCCTCTGGCCAACCATTGAATTGTTCCGGAATGCCAGTAATCTGAGAGATCGCATCAAGCAGTACTTCTGCAGGCAAACTTCGCCAGTTCGCATGCGAAAAGTTCTGACGATCCTGCAAATTCGCCTCGTTTGTAAGGGAAGATAGTTGATAAGTAGCACTATTTAATATTAAGGTCGACAGTTTCTTTAGATCGAAGTTATTGTTTTTCAGGTAGGTTGTAAGGTATTCCATTAACGGTTCGTTGCTAGCCGGATTCGTTTCACGGATGTCATCGACAGGATCCACCAACCCCCGACCAAAGTAGTGAGCCCAGAGGCGATTGATGATCATTGGTGCCAGGAAAAGGTTATCTTTGTCTGTCATCCAGGCCGCCAAGGCGTGCCGCCGCGTGCTGAAAGCGGATGCCGATTGGGTATCGGATTGAACAGCAGGAGTTCCCAAGCCAGCAAAAGGAATGATCTGACCTGTGCGAGGGTGTTTTAAGTCAACTCCACCATCGTCGTAGATTTTAGTGCCAGACGCTGGTAGAGGTTTGTTTTTTATGCCGGAAAAGAATCCTGCAAATGCAAAGTAGTCTTCCTGGCCCCAACGCTCGAACGGATGTTGGTGACACTGTGCACACTCGAGCCTGACGCCCAGGAAAACCTGGCTAACACTCCGAGCCAGTTTTTCAGGATCATTATGGACAAGATACATAGCCGCGGCTGATTCACTGTTCGTATTTCCACGGGCTGTCACGATATCACTTACAAATTCATCATATGGTCGGTTTACCTGGAATTGAGTTCGAAGCCAGCGGGTCATCGCAATCGTTCCGGAAGGTTTGATGATCTCACGGTCCACGCGTAGGATGTCAGCCCATTTCATAGCCCAATAGTCTGCATATTCTGGACGATGGAGGAGTCGCTGGATTAACGCCGCACGTTTTTCTGGAGAGGGGTCACTGAGAAACAACCTTGCCTCATCGCCGGTGGGTAATGTACCAATAGTGTCCAGATATACTCGGCGAAGAAAAACAGAGTCATCTGCGATAACGCTTGGTTGGATTCCGAGGTCTTTCAGACGTGTCCAAACAAGATCGTCTATTTCATTTTGCGGAGGGGGAGGGGTGACTACGAAACGTTGTGGTAATCGGATTCTGGCGGTTTCAATTTGTCCTCGGTAGCGAACGAGAATAGCGGCTTCTCCCGGGACATCATCGACATGAACCCAACCGTCTTCGTCGGGTCGAGCTACGGCTTCTGTATTTGAGAAAAATTCAGCTTCCCTTGTGACACACTGCCGATTTCCGCTGCTATCAACGGCGTACACCTGTAGTTGGTGTCCGGTGTTCGCTTCAACTTCTAGGTTTTGCGGATAAACTTCAAGCCGCTGGATTTGATTGTGATCAACCGTGTCGAGTGAGGCACCTTCTTTGATCCAGCGGTTTAGTTGCTGGTACCAGAGTCCATTGACCGGAATCTTCCGCCCACCTCCGTGCGGTAGGAGGCCCGTTGCTTTACGTAGTAACAGGCTTGTATCAGGAGCGGCGATATTGATTCGTCGGCCACGTCCATGACGCGTAATAGAGTCATGATCAAACGCGTCATCGAATGCAAACACACTTAGCTTGAACCCGTTTTGTCCTTCCGCTTTGCCATGGCAACCACCGGAGTTACAGGCCGCCTTGGTGAGGATGGGTTGGATATCTCCACGGAAGCTGACGGGTATTGGATCGCTGATTCCCTGGACCTTGACGGGTATTGTTTTAGCCCAATCAGCCCCACGTACTTCGACGGTGGTTTGTCCTTCACGATTAGGTGTAATCACACCGCGGGAATTCACGCTCACGATCATGGTGTCAGAACTTGTGTAGTCGACAGTGCGTGTTCGATCTGAAGTGCGGCCACTTTCCAGTAATTGAGTTACTACCAACTGCTGAGAACTTTCAGGGCCTGTTAGGAGTACGTTGTTAGGAAAAACAACGGGGGGTGATTCTGCATGTAGGCAAAGTGGACCTAGCAATGAGGTTGCTACCACTATAGCGAGCGTTCGGAACGNTAAAATCGGATTGTATTGTGGTCTTGCCATGGNTTTAATTATACACAACCTGGTTTGTATACGCGTTAGNGATTTGGATGACGACGAGTCNGGGCTTACGTTAGAAGATGTTTTTCTCGACNTTNAAAAGCCAACTAGGCTTTAGAAAGGTATGTCATCGNTGGGCACCGCAACCATTTCTTGTTCGCTGCTAGTTTGCTGCATNAAGATTTCTGCACCACGTTGACGAACATCGATAAACCGGAAGTCTTCTCCCTGAACGGTAATCCGAGAGTGGAATTTACCATCTGATTCCCAACGGTTGTGCTTAAGCCGGCCTTCTAAAAGGATGGCATCACCCTTGGAGAAGTATTGAGATATCACCTCGGCCTTCTTTCCCCAAAATGTGACTTTGAAAAAATGAACTTCATCTTGCCATGTTCCGTCTTTGCCTTTGCGACGCTCGTTGACGGCTATTCCCAGGTCGACCAGACTAGTTCCACTGCTAATACATTTCAGTTCGATTTCTTTCGTGATACGTCCCATTAGGACAACCTTGTTGAATGTTGTCATGTCGCGGTTCCTTTGTGTCTTATCCTCATCTAATCACGCGAAGCAAGTTCCATGATAAAGACGGTATTTTGTAATATCGGTTTCCTGTGAGAGTAAGAGAACGGGGGGGGCATTCGTCCGGAGAAATCCATCAAAAATAAAGTTTTTTGAACGCCTTTCTAAGTGTTGTTTTTGCTTTTATAAAACGGTCGTGAACGGTGCTTTTAGGGATCCGCAACATTACAGAGATTTCAGTGAAAGTCATACCAAGAAATACATGGGCTTCAAATATTTGACGTGAGGCGTTCGATATTTGTTCTAGTTGATCCAAGGCAAAAGTAAGCAATTCAGTCTGTTCGAATTCACTAGGCTCATCGGTGGATACCAAATGTTCGTCAAACTGTAATACAGTTTCTAGTTTCTTTCGCTTTACGAAATCGAGCAATGTCCAACGAAAATAAATGCAGGCCGTAGCAAAGAAATGCCTCCGGTTTTTAATCCGCTTGTTCAGTAACTTCCTTAAAAGGTTTCCATAGACTTCATTGACTAAATCATCCTCATTCCATTCCCGAACTTTGGGGAATTGTTGCAATATCTTTCTTGCCGAATGTTTTAAGCGGCCCATCACCGCGACAAACAGTTGTTGCTGTGCGTCAGGGCATTGGTCCCCCACATCGCGGATCATGATGGTGATTGATCCAAAACCTGAATTTGGTTTGCTGTTCGACATGCGTGCATTTTATCAATTCATGGAGCGGTCCCGTTTGCAAAAGTTTGTGGTGACATAGGACAATGCCATTTGACGCCATTGTCCGAATTGAAAGTGTGTTAGGATGAGGGCGTCCCAAATTTGCTTGTAGGGTTTTAAGTTGTGATTTAAGGAATAGGTTATGGGGGAAGAAGAGTTAACCGAGGCGGCTTATGACGCATCGTCGAAAGCGGAAATCTTAAAACCGGAAATTGGACCCAACGAATTTGGCGAAGGAACTGCCGTCAATACACAAACCAGGCATTTGATTCAACGTAGTTTCATCTATGGTCTCTTGTTGATCCTGGTCGTCATCACCGTAAATGATTTTCGCCATCGAAAAGCGTGGGAATTTGAATATCAGACGTTGAGCGATTCTCTCATCCATAGCAAAGGGTTACCCCAGGAGACATCGTCCCCTGAACTAGTGGAAATGATGCTTTCTCGCAAAGGGGTAGATGCTTGGCTCAATGATCATGGATATACATTTTCCGAAGGCAATTCGAGCCACAAACTGAGGGTCTATGCCAAGAGTTCCGGCTTCAGGCAATTCTGGTTGGTCGTAGACTATCATGTTGGGGGAACAGAGCAAGAGCCTGTATTGACAACAATTAACTTTACTCCGGAGAGTTATTATTTTTGGGAAGTACCTAGCAAGCAACCTGTAGAGGTGCAGGCAAGTCGAGTTCCCTCTGATCCAGCAGCTGAAGGCGGAGGCACAACTGTTCAGGGTGGCACGCCTATGGGAGGCGGAATGGGCGTGGGCGGGTCAGGTCGTGGAGGTCGCGGGAATGGTGGCCAGCGAGGTGAAATTAATCCGGAGGAACGTTTTAATGAAATGGACACAAATGGAGACGAGACCCTAACGGACGATGAGCTTAGTGATCGCTTGCGGGATAATCTTGAGCGTTTTGACGGCGACGGCGACGGACAAATTGCAAAGAAGGAGTTTCTGGAAGCGATGGAAGCCATTCTGGCAAGGATTTCCCAGAACGGGAACCGGCAATCTCGTGATAGTGAGTCCATTGGAGCACCTGTCTCGCCGGGTGGGGGGGGGTTGTACGATGTCCCCGATGATCCTGGTGAAGAGGGGGAAGATGACGTGAATCGGTTGCCAGATGGGTAGTTTGGAATTAAAGCAAGGATCCGAGTCTAAGATTAAAAAGGTTGGGGGATCAACGAATCATGCAGATTTCGTACTAAATTCGCTTATAATGATGACAAATATATAGATAAATCCGCAGTAGGCGGAATTCATAGAAGGAGATTATTAATGAAGAAACAAAAGACACGTCGTGACTTTATCAAGTCGGGTGCTATTGCAACCGGTGCGGTAGCAGCGACACCGTATTTCAATTGGTCAGCGAAGGCCTTCGCCAATCAGGAAAAAAATGATAGGCCTAATATCGGGTGTATTGGAGTGGGGAGCATGGGCTCGGGCGACGCCCGTGGTCACGCCAACTTTGGGAATATCGTAGCTGTTTGTGATGTCGACGAGCGTCACGCATTGCGAGCTAAGAATGATGGCAATATTGGTCGTGGTAAAGCGGATGCCTACGGCGACTACCGTAAAGTTCTCGATCGGAATGATATTGATGTTGTTAGCATTGTCACTCCAGACCACTGGCACATCAAGATTGCAGTTGAAGCGTTGGAGGCTGGTAAGCACGTCTTCATCCAGAAGCCTCTGACATTGACTTTGGAAGAAAACCAATTAATTCGTCGAGCTTGTGAAAAGCATAAAGACCTTGCCTTTCTCGTTGGTACTCAGCAACGTAGTGATCGCAATAAGTTCATGCGTGCGGTCAATATGGTACAAAAAGGCCTGCTAGGCGATATTAAGCACGTAACGGTTGGTATTAACGGTTCGCCGACTGGCGGTCCGTTCCCTATCGCAGATGTTCCAAAAGAACTTAACTGGGAAATGTGGCAAGGCCAGGCTCCTGCTAAGGAATATCGTGAAAAACGTTGTCATTATCAGTTCCGCTGGTGGTACGAATACTCGGGTGGTAAGTTCACCGACTGGGGGGCTCACCATGTTGATATTGCAATGTGGGCCTTGAATAAAAATGGTTCAAAGCAAGGGCCAGTAGAAATCGACGGTACCAATTGTGAGCATCCTGTCGAGTACAAGGATGGGCACGCCACGGTTGAGGATAGCTACAATTCCTCACATAAATTCTCGGTGATTCACAAGTTTAAAGATGGCATCACCATGGATGTAACAAGCCACGGCGACAATGGTATTACTTTTGAAGGTACCAAGGGCCGGATTTTTGTTAATCGTGGGAAAATTGTTGGTGCACCAATTGAAGAAAATTGGGATAAAGATGTATACACGGACGAAGATGTGAGCGCGCTATATAAAGGCAAGCCACATGAAGGTCATAAAAACAACTTCTATCGCTGTATTCGTGAAGGTGGTTTGACCGTGTCTGATCCGTTTAGTCATATTCAGGCGATGGCGGTTTGTCACTTAAGCACTATTGCTGCCCGTCTGGGTCGTAAGATTAAATGGGACCCCGCGAAAGAGAAGATTCTTGGTGATGATCAGGCAGCCTCTTTCCAGGCTCGTGAACGCCGAAAAGGTTATGATATCCTGAAGGTTTGATCACCTGAAAATCGCGTCGATTCGTTTATAAAGCGAAAATAGCGGTGTCTTTCTGATAGGGAAAGGCACCGTTTTTTTACCTAACAAGACAAGTTCGCCGACGCAGTTTGGTTATTGCAGCGAGCCCAGCTTAAATGAAATCTCACGTTCCGTTTTGTTGTTAGGATTGCGGACCTTTAAGATGACTTCGTCACCTGGTTTATGTGCTCGGATCGCAGCCACGTATGCATCTCGAGTCTGTATCGGCTTGTCATCGATACTTGTAACAATAGTACCTATTGGAATTTGCGCTTTTTCCAGTGGTGAACCGGGGATGATGACTTTAATTACGACGCCAGTGGCACCGTCGGTGAGTTGTTGTAAGTAATTTGGTGGCTGTTCCCATAATTCTTCAACCGCAAATCCGGCAGAGGCTACGGAGATAGTGTGGGGGTGATCCAATAAGTGTTTAATGGCAGACAGTGGTGCTACAAACGCGATTCCCTGCGGAGAATTATTCACGAATAGCATGGCTGATTGAAGACCGATCAGTTGTCCATGACCGTTTACCCAGGCACCTCCCGAAGTCCCATGTGGTGAAGCGGACTGAATGTAGAATACTTCCACATAGTGTGGATTAAGGAATTCTGCAGAAATAGTCGACTGGGCGACTGTTCCGGTAAATAGCAATCGATGTCGGAACAGAGGAGATCCAACTAAAAACGCGTTGCTGCCAACTAATGGGAGTTTGCGCGCCAGTGGTATGGCATTGTATCCGCCGTCCTTTTCGGGGAGCCTTAATAGTAAAATGTCGTGGCTTGCATCTTTGCCATAGACGGTAGCCGGTAATCGAATTTTATTCGCCAGTAAGACTTCGATTGTGATGTCTCTGGCATTGGCAACATGTGCAGCCGTCAGGACAATTCCGTCTCGGTCAATCACTGCTCCAGACCCAGATAATCTGCCGTTCACTAAAACCTCAACGGCGGCCAACTGGACGCGTTGATTTACTCGGTCTGGAGTGAGTTCGCGGCCTTGAGCAAATAACGAGTTAGTAGTTAGCAGTAGGAAAACGGCTACATAATACATAGTTGTTAGCGACGTTTTGAGCAAAACTAAAGAAATCCGGTAGAATATAGACTTGGCAACCACTGTAGTCTTTCCATTATAGGCAGAGCGAAGCCTACTTTCGAGGGCTAGTGTTTGACGATTGGTTGAGAGATAGGGTAGTCGATGGCCGTTAATACGATACGGCGCAACTATTAAAGGTACAAGAAGTACAGGGATTTGCTTATTTGGTAGTGACACTGTGAAGCCTACCAAGCTAGCAAGAAGTCGTTATGAAGTTGTTATTATCAGCGGACCTGCATCTGGGCAGGAAGTCGTCGAGGGTTGGAGAACGCTCCTCGCACACCGCGATCGCCTGCTGGGATCGGATGGTTACCTATGCGATTGAGCAAAACGTCAATGCTGTTCTGCTGGCGGGAGATGTTGTCGAACAACGTAATAAGCGGTTCGAATCGTATGGGCCGTTAAACGCGGGTGTTTTGCGGCTGTCCGCAGCTGGTATTACGACGATTGCCGTTTCGGGTAATCACGATTTCGATGTCTTGCCCCAGTTAGTTGATAGCATAGACGCGGACATGTTTTTTCTGCTTGGACGAAACGGATGGGAATCAAGAGTGTTTACATTTGGCGACCAGCGTTTGCAAATCGACGGATGGAGTTTTCCTGACAAACGCGTTCCTATTAACCCTCTCGACAGTTATTCCACAGAAGACAATGACGTGGACTTGCATCTCGGTATGGTTCACGGTGACCTCGATGCGAGCAATAGTAAGTACGCGCCGATCACTGCGGAAAGTCTATCTAAAACCAAGGTGTCCGGGTGGCTTCTAGGACATATTCATAAGCCCGAATTACGTAATGCGGATCAACCTTGGAGTTTATACCCAGGATCCCCTCAAGCTTTCGATCCAGGAGAAGCGGGGATTCACGGCGTTTGGTTGCTTGATACAGCACAAAATTCTGAGCCTCAACTAGTTCCGTTTTCAAGTATTTGTTATTCCAGTTTTGAAATAGATATCACTCCTTGTGATGATGAGTCTATTGCTGGTTATGTAGCGAGAGAGGTCAAGGAGCATGGCGTTGAGATCGCTGAGCAGTTTTCATCGTCGTTGGGTATTGTCAGCTTGCGTCCTACAATTGTTGGCGACTGCGAACAGCCACTCACTGTGATTCAAGATCTGAAGAACCTTACGGACTACCAAATAAATGAGGGTGGGGTGTCTATAGAAGTTGAAAAGGTGAGTTGGAATATTCGTGAAAACTTAAGGGTTGAAGATTACTTCGGACAAAAAAATGCACTGGCTAAAGCCGTGAGATTATTACATGAGTTAGAGACGGGAGAGTATTCGTCTGGGACCTCCGAGCTACTTGCAAACTTTCGCTCTCGCGGCGCGAAGTTGAGCAATAATTACGCTTCGATTATTTCGGTAGAAGATGAGCTGAATGAAGAATCCCAAAGTGAGCAATTGAAGCGGCAATTGGTAAATCTGATCTCTACGATTAGGGAACAGGCCAATGTTTGATCAAAAAGTTCACCTGAAGTCATTGCGAGTCGTTCAGGCTCGCGGGATAACCCGTGACAATCAATTTCAATTATCGGACTTGAAAAACGTTAACGTCATTTACGGACGAAATGGAGTTGGTAAAAGTACAGTCGGGCTGGCGATCTACAAACTCCTTCGGCCCTCTGATAAATTGCTCGGCAAATCGGCAGAAGTTGGTGGTGTGGTCTGCATCGGTGGTACTACTTTGGATTTGCAGGTTTCAGTTTCGCAGGGTTACGCCAGCGTGGGGGGAGTGCAGCAGGATTATCCGGATTTCAAGTCAGCAGGCGAGCTGTCGAGGTATCGTTTGGCCTTGGAGGAATTGATCAGCGAAGATGATGTGGAGTTCGCGAAGATAATTGCGGATGAGACACGGGGAGGTTTCGATTTGCGGGCCGTGGCGAAGCGAGTCGATGCGCGGGAAAAACCACCACGTCCAGCCAAACTCGAAGCGGAGTGGAAAAACCTTCATCGTTTAGAGGAAGAACGACGGGAGCATCAAGTTGATATCGCCCGAAAAGAGAAACGGTTGGCAACACTTCGTGAAGACCGAGCGGGCTTGCGTGAAACTCTAGACTTGCAAGATGCACTGAAAGCGGCTCGATCGGCTCAAAAATATAAAGTCCGATTAAATGAACTTCACCGCGAGTTGGGTGAGTTTCCGGAGACCATCGGGCGTTTATCCGGAGGGGAGGCAGAGAACCTTTCGGAACTGCAAATGCAGGTTGCGAAGACGCAGTCGGAAGTGGAACGTTGTAAAGACACTGAAGAGGCTATGCGAGAAGAATTTGAGGCACTCAAATACCTTGAGTCAGTGACTCGACTTGATTTGTCTCGGCTGGAGGAATTACAGACTCAATTTACGGAAACGCAACGGAATCTTGAAACGGTTCGAAGTCAACGATCGTCGCTTGAGGCTGAGATGCGTGCGTTGGCCTCAGTTTTCACGGGAGGTGATTCGCCTGAAGAGTTTAGCGATCAACTGGGGGATATCGATTTGAGCGAATTAGATACGGTTTACCCCAATTACGTCCGGAAGCAGCAACAGGTATGGGCGGCAGAAGGAACGTTAAATCATCTTCAAACCGAGGTTCCAAAAGATATCGGTGCCGAAGAATTAAAGTTGCGGTATCACCGTTTGCAGGACTGGTGCGGTGCGGTGGACGAGGTTCAGCACAAACCGGTAGCCAATAAGTTAACAATCGCATCGTCTATTGTGATGTTCGTTTGGGCATTGGTTTTAGGTAGCACGGTGTCTCCGTATTGGTTTGGAGCGTTATTGGCTCCACTCATTTTCTACATCTTGTATAGAAGGGTAATGCGAGGCAGTGAGCATAGGTATCCTACACGTCAACAACTCGAGGCGGCAGAGGCTTTGCGCTATCCTGAATTGACGGAATGGTCGTCGGAAAATGTGCAGACACTGATGGCAAGTTTGTCAGACCAAATTCAAGAAACCGTATTGAATCAACGGAAGTATCAACGATATAAGCGTGCTCAGGAAAATCTGCAGGCCGATCAACGGCAATTCGAAGATGCGAAGAATACGTTGGCCGATGCCGCTGCCAGATTTGGAATCGATCTCACGGGACTCGACTCTGAGCAAAAGCTGCTTCGATTGATGAATAGTCTGGTTCATTGGAAAGCGGCCTCAGCGAAACTTTCAGGTGTTAAAGCAACGTTGATAGAGCTTGAGGGATTCATCGAATCTACGAAGGATTTAATCTTTCGGGAATTAGAGGCGTTTCAGGTTGATGTGGGCGACAGTACAACTTCGTATCGCGCGGAAGTTAGTGAGGCAGCGGTACGTTTGGCAGACTTTCATGACGCTCAGCATAGATTGGTATCGGCTGGGAGAGCAACGGACTTGGCAAAGTCCGGCGTTAAGCAGGCCCAAGCACAGGTTGAAGTTTTGCTGAAAAAACTTGGTTCCGCTAGTCTGACCGTATCCGCATTGGAAGAGTTGGAAGAACAGCGTGCCGACTATGAGTTGCTTCGGCAGCAGCGTTCTGAAGCAGATACGCTTCTGCGAGAGGCGCAGATGACTATTGATTCATGCCCTCAGGTTAAACTGTTGAACGCAACGCAAATCGACGAACATCTTGACGAATGTGACACCGCCCAAGAGAGGCTTCAACTAATAACCGAGCAGATACAGGAGGTTCATACGGAGATTGGAGTCATTCAACAAGGGACGGCTTTGGCTGATGCGATGGCAGACAAAGACGAGAAGGGGTTCGAATTACGCGAACATTTCCATGATGCTTTAGACGGCCTCGCCGCATATTGTTTGGTTGATTATCTAGTAAAAGAGACCGAAGGCGAAAATGCATCTTTGGTGTTTGAAAAGGCAGCAGCTAATTTACACCGGATTACCGGTGGAAAAATGACGCTAGATGTGGTGGTGAATGAAGAAGGCGAAGAATTTGTCATTTCAGACGCAATTGGCGTGAGGCGGGGCTTGGAGGCATTGTCCGTCGGTGAGCGGGTGCAGGTGCTTCTGGCAGTTCGTCTGGCTTTTTTGAGCACAGGAGAAACGTCGGCGTTACCAATTGTTGTAGATGAGGCCTTAGGTACAGCCGATGATGACCGAGCGCATGAAATGATTGAATCGTTCGTGAAATTAGCTCTGGACGGTAGGCAAGTATTTTATTTCACAGCCCAAACGGATGAAGTTGAGAAATGGCAGGCCGTGCTCTCTCGACATGAAGGTTTAGATGGTAAATTCATCGATTTAGACGAGATGCGAAGTCGGACACCAAATGATAACCTAGACCACACGTTAGCTTTTGTTGAACGGAATACCGTACCAGAGCCCTCCGGAATGTCCCATGCGGAGTATGGGAAAATGCTAGGCATTAGTCTGCCAGGAGCCCGTGAATTCAGCTTCAGTTCTCTAACATTATGGGCAGTGCTTGATGATGTTGATGATCTCTATGGCTGTTGGTTACGCCGGATTCGCTCAGTGGGTATGCTTGAAGAGGTTATTAGACGCCATGAAATGGCGCCTTTAGATGCTGAGGTAGCGAGGGTTGCCATTATCCGCGCTAGAGCACTCGAGGCTGCTGTTGAACAATATTGGTCAGGACGGCCAGCTCCGCTGGAGCTGACGGATCTGGAACAAAGCGAGGCGTTCCCAGAACGTTGGCTAGACCAAATTTGGAGTCTGGCAGGAACGGTAGGTTATGACGGTGCTGGACTCATTGAAGCGCTTCGTCGTGGCGAAGTCAAAAGGTGGCGGCAGGATTACAGTGAATCGCTTGAATCAAGCTTGCGAACTACCGGGAGAATTGTCGACCGCGAAAATGCGACGGCCGATGAAATCGAATCAGTCGCAAGTGCCGTCTTTGTTCGGGAAAAGCTGGAACTGGAACATGAAATGCCTTGGTTGTTAACTCGCCTCTTTCAGATTTTAGGTGACTATCGGAGCACCGGAGTGACGGATGGATAAACAATCTGCGCTTCAGTGTTTGCGTGATGCTATCGCAAATCCCGAGGCCGAGTTTAGGCAAGGCCAGTGGGAGGCAATAGATCATGTGGTAAACTCTCGAGGTAAATTGTTGGTAGTGCAGCGNACGGGGTGGGGGAAGAGCGCGGTATACTTCGTCGCGACCCGACTATTACGAGAACANGGGATGGGGCCAACGATCGTTGTCTCTCCATTACTGGCGCTAATGCGTAATCAGATTGAAGCTGCNAAAGGTCTAAAGCTAAATGCTGTAACCATCAATAGCACGAATGAGGATCAGTGGGAGNATATTATTCGTGGAATTTTAAATGATGATTATGATGTGATTTTCATTTCGCCCGAACGCCTTTCCAATGAATTCTTTGCCGAGCAGGTTTTAGCCCCTATAGCCAGTAGACTGGGAATGTTGGTCATCGATGAGGCCCATTGCATTTCTGATTGGGGACACGACTTTCGACCGGATTATCGACGCCTGGTAAACGTATTGCGATATGTTCCTCCGCAAACACCCATCCTAGGGACTACCGCTACGGCGAACGATCGTGTCGTAACTGATGTGCGAAGTCAATTGGGAGATATTGAGATTCAGCGTGGGCCACTGATTCGCGAAAGTTTGTCATTGGAGAATATTAAGCTTGAGGACCAGGCTTCCCGGATGGCCTGGCTTGTCAGTTTTATAAAGGGGCAACAGGGGACAGGGATAATTTATGTTCTGACAAAGAGGACCGCAGAAACAGTCGCTGATTGGTTAAAGCAAAATGGCATTGTTGCTGAGCCGTATTACAGCGGTGTGAAACTGCCGACGCATCCAGAAACTCATTCGTGCAGAGAGTTTCTCGAGAAGAAGTTGCTTACGAATGAAGTCGATGTACTTGTTGCAACCGTTGCTTTGGGGATGGGCTACGATAAGCCAGATCTATCATTTGTTGTACATTTCCAATGTCCCGGTTCAATTGTGGGGTATTATCAGCAGGTTGGTCGAGCTGGCCGTGGAATAGACAAGGCCATTGGCATTCTAATGAGTGGCAGTGAAGATGGAGATATTCATGACTTCTTTCGACGCACAGCATTTCCTGATGAACAAACGGTCAACCGACTGTTAAATCAACTTTCTCGAGGAGAGGGATACTCAACGCGTCAGCTCGAGGGCTACTTCAATATGAGCCAGTCTAAGCTTCAGGGGATTTTAAAATTCCTTAGTGTGGAAAATCCATCGCCGGTTACCAAACAGGGCACCAAGTGGAAGCGAACGCCGGTTGTCTATGAACTAGATACGGATCGTATTGAACGGTTAACTAACCAGAGGCAGTTGGAATGGCAGGAAATCCAAAACTATATTTCCACGTCAGATTGTCTGATGACTTATCTGCGGGATTCTTTGGATGACTCTGAGACGAAGGACTGTGGTAAATGTGCAAACTGCCTTGGTGAGCCAGTGGCCGAAATAGCATTGCATGACTCGTTGGTGATGTCTGCTCAGCGATATCTAAGGCACTCCGAAATGGAGTTGGTGCTGGCCAAGCAAACTCCTAAAGGAGCGTTTGTTGAATATGAGATTCCATACAATATCCCGCAGCGCGAACGAGCAAAGAAAGGGCGTATTCTTAGCCGTTGGGGAGACGCAGGCTGGGGAGAGTTGGTTAAGAAGGGGGTTTACGGTGGAGACTTTGACGATGCTTTGGTAGAGGCGGCGGCAGAGTTATATGAGAAACGCTGGGAAAAAGAAGTCACACCCCGATGGGTAACCTGTGTGCCTAGTGACCGATCCGCCGACCTGGTTCCCGACTTTGCGTCTAAACTTGCGGAGCGTTTGGGCCTGCCTTTCGCAGATGTAATTCATAAAGTAAAGGACCATGCTCCACAACGTGATCAGGTAAATAGATTTTATCGCTGTCAAAACCTTGACGGTGTATTCGAAGTCGAAGACGAAATGCCGGGTGGCCCCGTACTGCTTGTTGATGATCTTGTGAATTCAGGTTGGACGCTGACAGTCGCTTCTGTGTTATTACGAAGAAAAGGCAGTGGCGAAGTATTGCCTTTTGCTTTGGCGTCGGTGGAGTTAGGTTGAATATGTCGATAACCATCAATGCTCAGGTCTGCCTTTTATTGACCGTGAGATTTTCACAACGAGATGAAACCGAGGTTTTATCGACGACTCAGTGGGAGGAATTGTGCCTGGCTTTGGGGGGTGTTTCTGAGATTGGGATCTTGTTAGATGGTAGCACTGTCGAAATATTACAGGACTACAACGTAAACAAAGATCTGCAGGAAAGAGTGGTACCCCTTTTGTCACGAGGGGTGGGGCTTGCCCTAGCCTCCGAGAAATGGCTAAGAGCAGGTGTCTGGGTGATAGGAGCTGGCGATCCTGAGTACCCGCGAGGATTAAGCCGGTTAGAGGTTGGAAAACGTCCGCCGTTGTTATTTGGTTACGGTAGTTTGGAAATGTTGGAGCAACCGGCTGTTGGCGTTGACGAACGATTATCACAGGTGGACTTTGCGAAAGTCTCAAGTGCCGTAGGCGAACTTCGTGCGTGTACCGTGGGGCTGTTGGACAGGAGCCATAGCCGAGCGGTGATCAGGGAGTCTTTGTCTCACGGAGGCCAGGCTCTGGCAGTAACCTATAAGGATTTGGTTAGCTATGGAAGTACGCCGGAATTGCGGGAGGCCATCATGAACGGAGGTTTGACGATCGTCTCCTCAAAGCCCCCGGGCCGACACGGCCACGATGGCCCCGTTTATGAGGAAGAAATGGTGGCGGGATTATCTGACTTAGCTTTAACTCAGAAAGTGTTGGACCACTTTAAAGTGGGAGAGGCGGAGGGTAATGACCCTCCGGCTCAGCAATTAGACTTCGAGTTTTAACGATGAGGTTTAGTCCTCCAGCACTAAAATCTC
>PAAT01000150.1 GCA_002698965.1 Rhodopirellula sp.
TGACACTGAGGGAACACTCATTGAAGACACGGATACCCCTCTATATGGCGGCGCTAAAGTCAAGCTTGCATTCTTTCAGAAGCCGTATATCCTCAAGGATGGCGTGACTTATGGCACTAGCCTGAAGCTTAAGGCTGTGCAAGTTATTTCGCTCGCATCGTCTGCTGGTGTTGACACTGGCGACATGGACGAAGCTGATGTAGCTGAGCTGTTCGGTAAGACCGAAGGTTTTAAGGTTGGCGAGCCCAACATTTCCAACGATGCAGGTGAACCCGATGACGACTTCTGATTTCCAATACACCGTTTCTCGTGATGAGGTGACTGGTGTGTACAAGGGCACGCTGGATATTCAGCTGCCTCCGATCTGCGTTACTCGCTACAAAGCAGATAAGAACGACTTCAAGTACGAGATGTCTCGTGCTGTTACTGATGTCGTTGAAGCCATCATTGAAAAACACATGGATGACTAATGGCTTTTCGATCCAGACTCGAAGAAAAGGTTGCTGACCTTCTCGTTGAGCTGGGTGTCAAGTACGAGTACGAATGTTCTAAAGTCCCATATACCATATCTCACATGTACTGCCCTGACTTCGTTCTTCCGAACGGTGTTATACTAGAGTGCAAAGGGTATTGGGACAGTGCTGACCGGAAGAAAATCAAAACAGTCAAGGAACAGAATCCTGACCTTGACCTACGCATGGTCTTCCAGGCACCCTACAACACAATTTCAAAGAAAAGTAAAACAACATATGCCAAGTGGTGCGATAAAAACAACATCCCTTGGTGCTCATTTTCTAACATACCTATTAAGTGGCTCCTATGAGCGACTCTGAATTTGTACGGCACATGCCGTGCGATAACTGCGGATCGTCTGATGCAAATAGCTTGTACTCAGACGGTCACGCGTTTTGTTTCAGATGCTTTACGCACACAAGTGGTAACGATACCACCAATCACACTCATCAAATGCGAGATGTCAACCTACAAGGCTCAGCTGGACGGCTGCAGAAGCGACGAATCTCAGAAAAAACCTGTGAACTGTTCAAAGCCTACAAGGACGGAGAACAGCTACGCTTCCATTATTACAACAGCGCTGGATCACTTCTCGGCGCAAAAATAAAAACTAAAGACAAGGACTTTCGTTGTGAAGGCGAGGTCAAAACCCTGTACGGAATGCAAAACTTCCGTCATAAAACCACCAAGAAAGAACAGAAGCTAGTCATCGTAGAAGGTGAGATGGATGCTCTGTCTGTATGGGAGGCTCAACCAAACTGGGATGTAGTATCTATCCCGAACGGTGCGCCTGCTGCTAAGAAAGCGATCCAGCACAACTACGAATGGGTCAATTACTATGACAAGATTGTCCTGTTTTTCGACAACGATGAAGCCGGTCAGAAGGCTGCCAACGAGGCTGCCGGTGTCCTACCACCTGGAAAGGTTTTCATCGGTGCTCTAGAGGACTACAAGGACGCCTCAGACGCTCTACAAGCTGGAGATAGTGAGGCTATCCGTGCTGTATGTAACTACGAGCACGTACAATACAAACCAGACGGCATTGTCGATGCAAAATCCTTGCTCGACATCATCACCACACCCTCACCACCAGCAGATCATGACTACCCCTTTCAAGGACTGCAAAACAAACTACACGGGATCCGGTATGGAGAGCTTGTCACGATTACTGCAGGAAGCGGGATCGGAAAGAGCTCCTTTTGTCGTGAGCTCGCAACTCACCTGCTATGTAAAGGAGAACGGGTTGGTTACCTGGCACTTGAAGAATCCAACCGTCGTACAGCTCTTGGATTGATGTCAGCAAAGGTTGGTAAATCCCTACACTTGGGTGAGCACAGCCGCGCTGAACTGACTGAAGCTTTCGACAAGACGATTGCCAATTGGAACTTACATTTGTTTGATGGTTTCGGGAGCTATGATCCTGATCACATCTACGAACGTATCGAGTACATGGCATCGGGTCTTGAAACTCGTGTTGTATTCCTTGATCACCTCAGCATCCTGCTCAGCGGGCTTGACGGTGACGAACGTAGGATGATCGACACAACCATGACTAAGCTGCGATCACTTGTTGAACGCACTGGTATATCATTGTTCCTTGTTTCCCACCTACGGAGAACCACATCAGATGTCAATCATGAAGAGGGTGCTAGAGTTACACTCGGACAGCTCAGGGGATCTGCTTCAATTGCTCAGCTCAGCGACGCATGTATTGCGCTCGAACGAGATCAACAGAACGGATCTGAACGAAGCCGTACGACTGTTAGAATCCTTAAGAATCGATATTCTGGCGAGGTTGGTATCGCTGGAGAACTCGACTACGACCTGAACACTTGTAAGTTTATTGAACATGAAGCTCAACCCGATTTCAACCCGGCAACCGATTTCTAGTACCGAACTAGATCTTCGTCGCCCAACACCTCCCACCCCTGAAATGGTGGAACGTGCTAAATTTGTAGACAAAACTTACCGCTGGAAAAATGCTGGTCTTCGACCTGGAAAGCAACGGTCTTCTCAATGATGTTACCCGCATTCACTGTCTGGTCATCTACGACACAGAAACTGACCAAACTCTCGTATACAATGACGAGGGTAATGTTGAACCAATTATTCGTGGCGTTCAACGATTGGAAGATGCTGAAGTCATCGCCGGTCACAACATCATCGGGTATGATCTACCCTGCTTACAAAAAATCTATTCGTGGTTTGAACCAACCGCCCTGGTTATCGATACCCTTCTTCTCTCGCGGTTGTATCACACGGACATGAGAGACCTAGACATGAAGCACAAGTGGGAGAACATGCCACTGCAGCTTTATGGTCGTCACAGTCTCGAAGCGTACGGTCACAGGTTGTCTGAATACAAGGGCAGCTTTGGTAAGGACGCTGACTGGTCTGAATGGTCTCAAGAAATGCAGGACTACTGCATACAAGACGTTCAAGTAACTAAAAAATTATGCGATCACTTCCACCCCTACCTGAGTGGGTCGCGCTAGAACATCAGGTTGCAAACATTCTTACGCAACAGGAACTTCATGGATGGTATTTTGATGAACGCGCTGCATGGCAACTTGCATCGACTCTCAGAACCGAACTTGAAAAGACTTATCAACTATTACGCGACAGGCACCCTTTCGTTGCCGGATCATTATTTACTCCTAAACGAAATAATCGGACCCAAGGCTATGTCGAAGGCGCTACATTCACACGCTTAAAAGATCTCAATCCCACATCACGCGACCATATATCATGGATCCTGCAAACATATCATGGCTGGAAGCCGAAGGAACTGACTCCTACTGGGAAGCCGATCATCGACGAAGTTATCTTGAAAGAGGCTGCCTCCGCTGGGATTACGATAGCCGAGGACTTTCTGAAGTGTCTCGATATTACGAAGAAATTGGGGATGATCTCGGAAGGCACGAACGCATGGCTCAAGCTTTGTACGAATGCTAACCGAGTACACCATCACTGTTCCGTCGCAACTAACACACACCGATGTGCACACCGTAACCCTAACCTTGCCCAAGTACCAAGTGACTCAAACTTCAGACAACTCTTCCAGGCTAGTCCGGGTCAGCTTCTTGTTGGCGCTGATCTCGCTGGGATCGAGCTTCGTATGCTTGCTCATTACCTCGCACGTTATGATGCGGGTCGCTACGCTGACATCCTCCTTAACGGGGACATTCACCAAGTCAATGCCGACAAAGTTGGCATCACCAGGCGTGCAGTTAAAACCGTTACCTACGCCTTCCTCTATGGTGCCGGCGATGCCAAAATTGGACTAAGTTATGACTCCTCTCTCAGCCCAACTAGAGCTAAATCCAAAGGTAAAGAAATACGCACAGCGTTTGTGGAAGCTATTGATGGGCTTGCCCAGCTTCTTGAGGCTATCAAAACAGCGTCTGAGAAGGGCTATGTTCGATCAGTAGACACACGAAAAATCAAAGTTGACAGTCCACATAAAGCACTGAACTACCTGCTACAATCAGGTGCTGGTATCATTGCCAAACGATGGATGGTCATCAACCATGCAAACACTCGAGAGTTGTGCTGCTCACAGCTCGCCTTCATACATGACGAATTACAATTCGAGTGCGACCCCGCACACGCCGCAGCTTTATCAGCATCCCTGGTACAAAGCGCTGAAGCGGCTGGAGAATACTATTCACTCCGGCTCCCAATCGGTGCGGAAGCAAAACAAGGACGTGACTGGTCGGAGGTCCATTGATTAAGAAGTGCGCTAAATGTAAGAGGTGGGATCTAGCCTCTACTATGTATTACGTCAAACGTGATTCTTTTTACAGGCATCATGAATGCAGTACAGTAGAAACACGAAACTGTAAGAAAATTAAATTACAGCTTTGTGAAACTGTTAAACACAAACAGTTGCACCATCCAACGGTTGGTAAATGCCCTGAATGTAAACGGTTTGATAGTAAAGATAATTTCTATCAATACAATAGACGCAAACACCCAGCTTGTACAAACGTACAAACTCGTAACTCCAACAAAATGAAGCCTCACAAAACTGACACCTGTGCATTCACTGGATTACCATTTGGTGAAAAATCTGAAATGAAACCAGTTGGTGACCATGACCACGACACATTATTGTACCGTGGGCATATTTGGTCTGCTGCTAATCGTTTAGAAGGTGCACTCAAGTTCATCATGAACGAAACTGGCTGCTCCATTGATGAGGTATTTGAAATGGCTAAGAATTATCTAGCCAAACCAGGTAAGGACATTGGCCTCGAACCTTACCCACAGCTCGGCTTTGCCACAGCTGAAGAGGCTATTGAACATTATGAAACTACTAATTGACGCAGACTACATAGTTTACAAGTCTTGCGCCGGTGCTGAAGATGAGATTGATTTTGGCGAGGATGTAATCCTTGTTATCAGCAAGTTCTCCGAAGCATTGTCCAACGTGCAGCGTGAGCTGTCAAAAATTAAAAACAACTTCATGTGGGACACACCAGAACTGGTGCTGTTTTTCAGTGACTCTAAGAATTTTAGGAAAAAAATTTGCCCAGATTACAAAGGGCATCGAAATAGAAAAAAGCCCTGTGGTTATCGCCGGGTAATTTCTACACTCAAACAGCAGTATGAAGTCATTATCTTGCCTGAACTTGAGGCTGATGATGCTATGGGTATTTATGCTACGGCTAACCCTGGCAACATCATTGTTTCACCAGACAAGGACATGCGACAGATACCTGGCAAGCTGTACAACATGGATGAGGTCATGACTATCACACCCGAACAGGGTATGCAGTGGCATCTCATTCAGACACTTGCAGGTGATCAGACTGATGGTTATAGTGGTGTACCTGGCATCGGTGTCAAGCGTGCAGTCTCCTTGTTTGACGAGGATGGTTACACATGGGATACTGTTGTCAAAGCTTTTGCTTCAAAAGACCTAGACGAAGAGGTAGCCTTGACCAATGCACGACTCGCACGCATTCTCACACACGAAAATTATGACGCAACAACAAGAACCGTCATACCCTGGTGTCCCACCGATGCCAGTATTGGATCTGACAATGGAGCAGAGTTTCAAGCTAAGACGGCTTGAGGATCTGCTTCCTGCAGCTGACAAAGATGACATCATCACATTATTTTTAGCCCTCCAACGGCAGAATTTCTGCCTTGGCAATACCGTATCAAACCTAGTCAAACAGTGGCCAACTCACCACCCCACTACACCCGAGGAAACATAGAGGTCTGGGATTTCATTAGAGATCAGCAGCTCAACTACCACCTTGGCAATGCAATCAAATACATTTGCCGCGCTGGCTACAAGGACAGCAAGGTAGATGATCTCAAAAAAGCTATCCACTATCTTGAAAATGAACTCCTACATACACACGAGCCTGCTCGATCAGGCGGAGCACTTTCGATCTGCGTACAACCTGACTCCTGGGAAGGAACACCGGACTACACAGAAGACTTTGATCGATGAAGAATGGTCAGAGTTCCATGAAGCATACCATCTAAAAGATGAGTGTGAACAACTCAAGGAACTTGCCGACCTAGTGTATGTATGTTTTCAATTTGCTGCATCACAAGAGTGGGATCTCGATGAAGCTATGCACAGAGTACATGCTTCCAATATGTCTAAGCTTGGTGAAGATGGCAAACCTATCTACCGAGAAGACGGTAAGGTTCTGAAGGGACCGAATTATGAACCACCGAAACTGAACGATCTAATTCTTACATGACCACCTCTTATATCTCACGCACTGGACGTGTACAATCGTGGCTCAACAATCCCGAGTCACGGCTTCCAGTATCTTGCACAGTCTTTGTAGTCGAAGATTCGATGGAAGGTCCAGAAGGTATTGAAGCCAGCTGGAGGTTTGCTAGCCATGCTCTACGTAACGGAGCTGGTGTTGCTATTCACCTGTCGAAACTGCGTCCCAAAGGTACTGTAACTAACAAAGGTGATGACCAACTTGTTGCAAGTGGTCCAGTGTCCTTTGGTAAAATCTTCTCGACACTAAATGAAATCCTTAGGCGGGGTGGCACCTATCGGAACGGTGCGATTGTGTTGCATCTTGATCTATCTCATCCTGATGCCCTTGACTTTATTACTGCTTCTCGATCCGAGTTACCTTGGGTCAAGAGATGCATCAACATCACCCCCGACTGGTGGGAAAGGTGTACGTTTAAGAAGGAACTCCTCCACGGAATTAAATCCGGTGACATTTGGCTCAACAAAGTAAAGTACGATGCAGACAACAAACGAATCCGAGGAAATGTATGCCTTGAAGTATACTTGCCCTCACGAGGAACATGCCTCCTACAGCATATCAATCTCGGTGCCTGTGAGTTCGACGACATCCCAACAGCTTTCAGTGAAGGTATGTCCCAATTGTGCGATCTCCATAGCAAAACAGGTGTTGGATCAACTGGCGAGTACCTCCCAGCTGCAACCGATCGACAAGTGGGACTTGGAGTACTCGGACTTGCTAACCTTTTACGGCGGTACGGAGTAACGTATGAGCAGTTCGGTGTTGCTTTGGAGCAATACCATGCAGGAGAAGTGGTACGCACACCAGCCTATGAACTGGTCGTACAACTTGGCTTGGGTGTTGACCTTGCAGCCAGCATTGCTAGCGCTAATAATATGGTACGCGCCTTTGCTATTGCACCCACTGCCTCCTGCAGTTATCGAAGCAAGGATCTGGATGGTTATACGTGCACACCAGAAATCGCACCTCCTATCAGCCGCACGGTAGACCGTGACAGCGATACGTTTGGTGTACAAACATATGATTACGGCGATGTAGAAATCGCTAGTGAAGTCGGTTGGGACAATTACAAGCGTGTTGCTGATGGCATCATGCGGTTGTTCAATCGTACGGGACTTCTTCACGGGTATAGCTTCAACAGTTGGAGTGATGTCGTCACATATGACGAAGCCTTTATCGAAGAGTGGTTGGAATCTCCGCAAACCTCCCTTTACTACAGTTTGCAAGTTATGGGTAACACTCAAGATAAGTCTGATGTCTATGCAGCACTTCAAGATGATGCCGATGACCTTCTTGCAGACATACTAAATAAAGAACTCGAATGTGACTGTCAAGAATGAACCCTTATCAAAAACTAATGGCGCGTAAGCGCAAGTGGACACCAGTACAAACTACAGCTGGTGTTTGCAAAGAGGGTGCGGAAGAAACCATCTTCCGTGCTCTCGCACTCCGACATATGGAGTTACCTGTAGGAGATTTTATCACCGATGCTCTTGAAAAAAACGTCCCTGTTTCGGCTAGGACACTGCTCGAGTCAAACGTCAGAGATGAAGAAAACCACGACGTCGCTCTGGGTTACATTGCCAAAGCTTATGGCACTGATGCCAAAGCAGAAAGGGAAGCTATGGCGCTGCAAAAAGCGTGGATTGAGCATCCTGATCACACGATTACCAAGGCAATGGTTGCCGAGCGTGCGATTTTCTTTGTTCTACTACCCTTCTTTCGTTTTTGCGGTGACGCTGGTATGCGTACGGTTTCCGCAGACATCTCAAGAGATGAACAAATACATGTGGCATGTAACTCGCTCGTATGCAAAGAGTTGGGGCTTGAGATCTCGCCGTCCTTGGATAAACTGAGGAAGGCTACAATTAACTGGGTCATGCAACCGCTCAAGGTTGGTGCATCAGATAAATATTTGGACAAAAAATTTTGGGTCGATTCTAGTGATCGNCTAATGTATGAGGGCAAAGCGCCNGAACTGTCTGCCACCCGTGCAGCTCGTATGCCNGCTTTNTTNGAACATGCAAATACAAACCTCCCACAGTACGCTTAACATNGGCTTAACTGTGGATGCTCTNGTCNACGAACTAGAGGATAGATTTNGGCTGACCAATCCCAGTCCAGATACAAGTATCCAAACGATNATGTATCAAGCAGGTCAGCGCAGTGTTGTGGACTGGATTAACTCACGTATTCAAAACGAGGAACTTTAAAATGAGCCGAGGAGGAGGTGGCGACGGCGCCGCTCGTCGTCGTGAAGAACGAGCACGCCGTGAAGCTGAAGAACGCGCACGGCAGGATGCTGAGCGTGCACGTCGTGACATGATGCGTCAAGAACAAGCTAACCAGCAACGTCTTGCACGGATTCAACAGCAAAACGAAGCACGAGCACGTGCCATGGAACAAACTATGGCAGCAAATGTTTCAAACATGCAACGTACACCCACTACTATTAAACGTAAGAGCCGCAAAAAACGCGGTGAAGGACAACGCGGTATGGATAAACTGCGTATTGCAATGTCCGAACAAGGTACTTCAACTAACTTAGGCTAATGCACGCACGTAGCAGGTACGATCATCTAACCAGCTACCGTAATCATTTTCTAGACATTGCTGTTGAGTGCTCTGAACTGACCCTACCGTATCTTATCCAACGTGATGAGCTGCGACCTTCACACAAGAATCTACGCCAACCTTGGCAAAGCGTGGGTAGTAAAGCGGTAGTGACCTTGGCATCTAAACTGATGCTGGCGTTGCTGCCGCCGCAGACTGCCTTCTTCAAACTTCAGATGGATGACTCTAAGATAGGCACCGAACTGCCTGCAGAGATCCGTTCTGAACTTGACCTTAGCTTTGCAAAGATGGAGCGTATGGTCATGGATTCGATTGCCGCTTCTGGTGATCGTGTTGCTGTGCACCAAGCTATCAAGCATCTTGTGGTCGGTGGTAATGCTCTGTTGTATATGGGTAAGGAGGGGATCAAGCACTACCCACTCAACCGATATGTTGTAGAACGTGATGGTAACGGTAACGTAATTGAGATCGTAACCAAAGAACTAATTAACAAACAGCTCCTACCTCAGGAGTTTCAAGAACTCAAAGCTAAAGAATCAGTTAGCATGGGTTCCAATACTAATGACGTTGAGATCTATACTCACGTCAAGCTAGACAACAATCGTTGGGTCTGGCACCAGGAAGCTTTTGATAAAGTCATCCCGAACACCGATGGTAAGTCTCCTAAGGATGCTAACCCTTGGTTGGTTCTCCGGTTCAACTCAGTTGACGGTGAGAACTACGGGCGCGGACGTGTCGAAGAGTTCCTTGGTGATTTTAAGTCACTCAACGCACTGTCACAAGCTATGGTAGAAGGCTCTGCAAGCGCTGCTAAGGTGGTGTTTGTTGTCAGCCCTAGCTCCATGACTAAGCCTCAAACAATCGCTCAGGCTGGCAACGGAGCTATCGTTCAAGGTCGCCCTGAAGACATCGGTGTTATCCAAGTGGGTAAGACTGCTGACTTTAGTACTGCCTTGAGCATGATGCAGACTCTTGAACGACGTCTGCTTGAAGCATTCTTGGTACTGAACGTGCGTCAATCTGAACGCACCACAGCTGAGGAGGTACGCCTTACACAGCTGGAACTTGAGCAACAACTTGGCGGACTGTTTAGTCTGCTGACCGTGGAGTTCCTGGTACCCTATCTCAACCGTAAACTTTTGGTGCTGTCCCGTGCTGGTCAGCTGCCTAAGTATCCTAAGGATCTAGTCAAGCCCACCATTGTGGCAGGCATCAATGCCTTGGGTCGTGGTCAAGATCGTGAATCGTTGACTGCGTTTATCACAACCATTGCACAGACTCTTGGACCTGAAGCTATGATGAAGTTCATCAATGCTGATGAAGCTATCAAGCGTCTGGCTGCTGCACAAGGTATTGATGTACTCAACCTTGTCAAGAGTATGGAGGACCAACAAGCTGAAGCCCAAGCTCAACAACAACAAGAGCAGGAGATGGCGCAGATGCAGATGGCACCTCAACTACTCAAGTCTCCTATGATGGATCCAACTAAAAACCCTAACGCCGAAGCTATGTTGTCGGAGGCACTCTCACCCGAATAATAATTTATGGCTGAACTACTCACCTACGATCCTAGCAACGATCCACAAGCAATTAAAATTGCTGAGGAACGAGACGCTGAGACCCTTGCTGTCGGTCAGGCAATGGAAGATGCACAAGATAATTTACTCGCGGGTAAATACAAGAATGCACAGGATCTAGAAAAAGCTTACATTGAGCTGCAACAAAAACTCGGATCAAATGATCAGCAAGCCGAACCCCAGCAAGAGGATACGCCTGAACCAGAGCAGGAATCCAATCCAACCTTTGAACTATTTGATAGCATTGACACTGAGCTGTCAGGCGGTGGTGAAATCAGCGCAGAGTCGCTGGAAAAACTTTCTGCTATGGATAGTAAGGATCTGGTCAATGCGTATCTTGAATATCAAGGCACTATCGAAGATGTAGCTGGTCCTGAGGGACGTGAGCTATCTGACAATGAGGTGTCCGAGATCTACAATAGTGTAGGCGGCGAAAAGCAGTACCAACAGATGACTGCATGGGCTGCTGAGAACCTCGACGCTGACACTGTTCAGGCGTTCGACAACGTTATCGAATCAGGTAACGTGTCTGCAATCAACCTTGCTTTGCGTGGACTGCAAGCACAATACAACGATAGTGTAGGATACGAAAACAACATGATTCAAGGCAAACCTGCCCAAGCTGTCAACGGTTATCGTAGCCAAGCTGAGGTTGTACGTGACATGAATGATCCACGTTACGACCGTGACCCTGCCTTCAGGCAAGAGGTCATGGACAAACTTGCTAACTCACCCGGTCTTAACTTCTGATGTCTACTGTTATTGAGGATGGTGGACGCACCAATATCTACGCTAAAGAACCACCTATGTACATCGACGAAAACTCTATCCCCCACAACGAAAAAGCCGAGCGTCTCAATGGCAGGCTTGCCATGCTCGGCGTCATCGCTGCGATTGGTTCGTACGCTGTGACTGGTCAACTTATCCCCGGAGTCTGGTAATGCCTTACGGTCCCGGTACCTACGGCAAGCCCGTAAAAAAAGGTACCAAGAAAGGTGGCAAAAAAAAGTAAACGCAAGAATGTCAGTCTCAGGATTGGCAAACACAAATCGCGTACCGGTGGCTTGACAGCTGCCGGTCGGCGTAAATATAATAGAGCAACAGGATCAAACCTCAAGGCACCTCAACCTGGTGGTGGTCCTCGCAAGCGGTCCTTCTGTGCTAGAATGAAAGGCGTCAAAGGTCCGATGCGTAAGAACGGTAAGCCAACCCGGAAAGCCTTGGCACTACGTAAATGGAAATGTTAAATGGCTAAACAAAAACCTGGTTTGTATGCAAACATCCATGCCAAGCGCAAGCGTATCGCTGCCGGGTCTGGTGAAAAAATGAGGAAGCCTGGGTCTAAAGGAGCACCCACGGCTGCTAACTTCCGACGCTCCGCTAAAACTGCTAAAAAATCTTAACTCTAATCTAATGAAATTTCTCGCTATCCTCCCCGCAACCCTCCTCGCCGCTGCTCCCGCACTGGCAGGTCCGTATGTGAACGTCGAAACTTCTTCCAAGTTTGCCGGCACTGATTATTCTAAAACCTCTACTGACTTCTTTGTTGGTTATGAAGGTGACGTGGGCGCTCTCGGTTATTTTATCGAAGGTGGTCCTAGTGTGACTACTCCTGACAATGGTGTGTCTGAAACTGTGCCTGCCGGTAAGGTCGGCTTCAGTGTCAAAGCAAACGACAACCTTAAAATTTATGGGGAACTCGCCGCTAGCTTCAATGATGGCACCAATGATTATGGTACCAAAGCTGGTGTAAAGTATAGCTTCTGATTATATCCCAAGCCCTCCACTGGATGTGAGCCTTGGGAGGGCTACATTAAAGTGCTCAAATACATACCCTGTCTAACAAATCTCTGCACTTTTAATGACCGCTGTACTTTCTCAACAACGGAGGTCTGCCTGGGAAGAATTTTGTTCTTGGGTAACCTCTACTAACAACCGACTTTACGTTGGATGGTTCGGGACTCTTATGATCCCAACCCTACTGACCGCAACCGTCTGCTTTTTGGTTGCATTCATCGCTGCTCCCCCTGTGGACATCGATGGCATTCGTGAACCCGTTGCCGGATCTCTACTCTATGGAAACAACATCATCTCAGGAGCAGTCGTTCCCTCAAGTAACGCAATCGGGCTACATCTTTACCCAATCTGGGAAGCCGCTTCACTTGATGAGTGGCTCTACAATGGAGGACCATACCAACTCGTCGTCTTCCACTTTCTCATTGGCGTCTTCTCTTACATGGGACGTGAATGGGAACTTAGTTATCGACTAGGTATGAGGCCTTGGATCTTTGTCGCATATTCTGCACCAGTCGCTGCCGCAACAGCTGTATTCCTTGTCTACCCTTTCGGACAAGGCTCTTTTTCTGATGGAATGCCGTTGGGAATCTCCGGCACGTTCAACTACATGTTTGTATTCCAAGCTGAGCACAACATTCTTATGCACCCTTTCCATATGCTTGGGGTCGCTGGCGTTTTTGGCGGTAGTTTGTTTTCAGCTATGCATGGTTCCCTTGTTACTAGTAGCTTGGTGCGTGAAACGACTGAAGATGTTAGCCAGAACTATGGGTATAAGTTCGGGCAAGAAGAGGAGACGTATAACATCGTCGCTGCTCATGGTTACTTTGGGCGTCTCATCTTTCAATACGCTAGCTTTAATAATTCTCGCAGTCTCCACTTCTTCCT
>PAAT01000151.1 GCA_002698965.1 Rhodopirellula sp.
GAAAAGCTGTCAACAAAATGGCTCTTTCGTACGAAATAAAGCATAAAAATTATCTTTTGACGGGTTGATGATGTAACTTACATATTTTGGGGTAAATTTCGCACCGCACAGAGGCTAATCGGAATTTTTTATCGCCCTGATTAATTATAAGTTACACCTTTTAACAAAGAGTCTGCTTGCTCAAGTGGCTATCGTAGTACCCTCCTATGAAAAAGGCGATCGATTGGTCAAAACCAATCGATCGCCTTGAAGTACTAGCCAGGAGCATCCGCTTACGCAAGTAAGTCCGTAAGCACATTCCCGTGGACATCTGTAAGTCGAAAATCCCGGCCCTGATGACGATATGTCAATCGCTCATGATCCACACCTAGCGTGTGCAGAATTGTCGCATTTAAGTCATGGATATGAGCCGGATCCTCCACAACGTTGTAACTGAAGTCATCTGTTTCACCGTAGACGATTCCACCCTTGATGCCGGCACCTGCCATCCATTTGGTATAGCAGCGTGGATGATGGTCACGACCATAGTTTGTCATTGTCAAACCGCCCTGACAATAAACGGTGCGGCCGAATTCCCCACCCCAAATCACGAGCGTGTCATCGAGCATACCACGTCGTTTCAAATCTTTGACAAGCGCTGCTGAAGGCTGGTCAATAATTCCGCACTGACGGCGAATATCACGTGGCAGGTTGCCATGCTGATCCCATTGACGAATAAAAACCTGAGTAAACCGCACGTCTCGTTCCGCCAGTCGACGAGCGAGCAAGCAGTTAAATGCAAAAGTCCCCGGCTTTGTCACTTCCGAACCATATAGATCGAGCGTCTCTTGTGACTCATCTGAAATATCTGTCAATTCAGGCACGGACGTCTGCATGCGGTAAGCCATCTCGTACTGAGCAATACGAGATTGGATCTCTGGATCTCCAATCTCGTCAAATCGCTGCTGGTTCAATTGAGCGAGATTATCCAGCATCTTACGCCGCATCGCGCCAGAAATCCCATTCGGATTCGACAAATACAAGACCGGGTCACCCGTTGATCGCAATGAAACGCCCTGATGTCTGGTTGACAAGAAACCTGACCCCCAAAGACGAGCGTACAATGCCTGCCCACCGAAACCACCGTTAACGGTTGAATGCAACACGACAAACGACGGAAGATTTGCATTCATACTTCCTAAACCATAGGACAACCAGGCTCCCGTACTCGGCCTTCCGGGCAACTGACTACCTGTCTGGATATAAGTAATCGCAGGGTCGTGATTAATCGCTTCCGTGTTAACGGTCTTAATCACTGCCAGGTCATCAATCACGCCGGCTGTATATGGAAGGGTCTCACTGACCCAGGCTCCATGTTCACCGTATTGACTGAACTTCATGGTCGACGGGGCGATAGGAAATCTCTTCTGCCCTGATGTCATCGTTGTAATACGCTGACCATTGCGGACTGAATCCGGAAGATCTTTATCATACCAATCCTGTAATTGCGGTTTGTAATCCCACATATCCAATTGACTTGGAGCCCCCGACATAAACAAATAAATGACTCGTTTAGCCTTGGGTGCAAAGTGAGGGGCTCCCATTGCTCCCAATTGTGTCTGTGGTTGATCACCAAATAACTCCGGATTCACTAACGACGCCAACGCAGCGGTCCCAATTCCGGTCGCTGCGCGTCCAAAAAAATGACGTCGAGTTTGAATTAATTCTGCTTCGCGTAGTAATGGATTCATCGTCATTACGTTTAACCCTTGGTTACGGTTTCACTGAGATTGAATACCAGATGGACAATCATCGTCCAGGCACCCAATTCGGTACTATTGAGTTCTTCATTGCGGCCAGATTCACCCAGTGACAATAACTGCTTGGCGGCCTCCGGATCTGTCTGAAACTCTTCGAAATGTTCATTGAACAAACCGGATACAATTTCCAGTTCCTTCTGAGTTGGCTGGCGAGCCAATACAGAACGATAGACATAGTTGACACGTGATTCAACAGAATCACCACCATCAGCAATGACCTTTTCGGCAAATCGGCGAGCCGCTTCAATAAATTGAACATCGTTTAATAAAACCAAAGCCTGGAGAGGTGTATTGGTTCGAGTTCGACGGACCTGACAGGTCTCACGATCAGGAGCATCAAAGATCGCCATACTCGGTGGAGGACTGGTGCGTTTCCAGAATGTATACATACTGCGACGGAAAAGAGCATCGCCCGAATCCTGTCGGAAAATAGCCGTATTACTACCTCCAAAGCCAACTGGCTTCCACAACCCCTCCGGCTGATACGGCTTCACACTCTTACCACCAATTTTGCCAATCAACAAACCGCTAACCGACAACACCTGGTCACGAATCACCTCGGCATCTAATCGAAATCGAGGGCCACGTGCTAACAAACGATTCTGAGAATCTATAGCCAACTTATCCGGGTCCACTCGGGAACTCTGCTTATAAGTCGCAGACATAACAATTAACTTTTGAAATCCTTTGATATCCCATCCGGATTCAATGAAATTCAGTGCCAGCCAATCGAGCAGTTGCGGATGAGATGGCTGTTCACCCTGAACACCAAAATCTTCAGAGGTTTTGACAATTCCAGTTCCAAAGAAATGCTGCCAATAACGATTAACCGTCACGCGAGAAGTTAACGGATGAGTGGGGTTTACCAACCACTGAGCCAACCCCAAACGGTTTTTAGGGGAATCTTCCGGCGACGAACCCAGCCAGACTGGCACCGCAGATTCAACGGGCTCTCCCTTCTTATCGTATTCACCTCGCTCGAGAATATGCGCAATTCGCATTTCCTTACGGTCTTCCATTACCAGGGTAGCTGGAATGGCTTTCTCCAAATCCTCAAGGTTTTTCTTAAGATCTGCAGCTTTCTTACGAGGTTCCGCCAACTTAGAAGCGATCTCAGGATTAATATTTTCGATGTAGTACTTTTTCAGTTCGGCAAACTGGGCCTCGGTACGCTCTTCGGCTTTGACTTCGAAAATTTTATCAATATTGTCGGGAGCGGTATTATTAACTGTCTTTTGATAATGTTCCCAAATTGCCAGGGAACCTTTCTGTTCTTCAGAAAGTTGCGGAGCACCAACCGTACCAGCTTGATCCCAATTCACCGTCCCGCCGAACTGAGTAAAAGCCCAGCCATTCAGTTTCGCGCCTGGCTTCAAGCCCACTTCAGCAGCAGTCACTTCCAGACGCACCCATTTACCTGACTCTGGCAAAGGACCTTTTTGACGATTACCTTCGAAGTCACGACCCGCCAGAAAGCATTTGTCAGCTCCCCAGGTTGCCCGATGCTCCCAGGAACCATCATTAAACTGTAACTGAATCGATTCCGGCGGATTGTCTGTATCCAAATAGACATAAGTAAACAGAATATCGCCTTCCGCAATCGTCGGCCCGTCTTTTGCACCGGTGAAAAAGTGCTGGGTAATCCCATCCTCGGGCTTCCCTGTTCGGGTCGTTGAATTCTTTCCGCTGAAAACCGGATGGTCTGGAGCTTCTACAAATTCCCATGGAGTATTCCCCTGCGGCTGAGCTCCTTCCGGCAACACATCATCAAACCAAACTTTGTCGAGTTTCTGATACTCCGGAAAATCCGTGCCGGTAAAAGGATCCGTATATTCCGCATTCAACAGTAGGTTCATGACTTCCTGATCAGCCGCCATCGACTCACTGTTAAGCCGAGCCTTTTCAGCAATCTGAACTTCACTTGGCACTTTAACTGAAGGAGGGGGGAGTAAAGCATTACCATCCATAGCTCGTTCGGTCAGACTGAAGAAATAGGAGAACAGCTGATAGAATTCTTTCTGACTAAGGGGGTCAAATTTGTGATCGTGGCAGGCAGCACAACCTGCTGTCAGCCCCATCCAAACCGTGGCTGTTGTTTCCACTCGGTCAACTGCGTAACGGACATAATATTCTTCGTCGATCGAACCCCCTTCACTGGTCGTTACATTGCAACGATTGAACCCGGTTGCGACGCGCTGGTTTAATGAAGGTTCTGGGAGCAGGTCTCCGGCTAACTGTTCGACTGTAAACTGATCAAATGGCATATTCTCATTGAACGCATTGATCACCCAGTCTCGATAGGGCCAAATCGATCGTTCATTATCAAGATGCAGGCCATGTGTATCAGCAAAGCGTGCTGCATCTAACCAACTGCGGGCCATATGCTCTCCAAAACGCTCTGACTGCAACAACCGGTCGACCAATCTTTCATAAGCCAATTCCGAATTATCGGCCAGGAACGCATCGACTTCTGCAACGGTCGGGGGTAAACCAGTCAGGTCGAGCGTTAACCGACGAATCAATGTTTCCTTATCTGCTTCCTCTTCAGGACTTATCCCTGTGGACTGAAGTCGAGCCTGAATAAAGAGGTCGATCGCATTATTCTGTTTCCAGCCTTTAACAGGAGTTGGCAATGTTGGTAACTGAGGCGGAACATAGGCCCAGTGTTCATTCCAATTTGCACCTTCCGCAATCCACTGACGAAGTAATGTAATATCTTTCTCCGTCAGAGACTTTCCGGAATCGCCCGGTGGCATTTTTAGGTCTTCGTCTTCGGAGGTAATGCGATGGATTAGCGCACTATGTTCAGGCTTACCCTTTACAACTGCAAATTCACCTGATGGCAATTCCGTAAAAGCGCCGTCTTCCTGATCCAATCGCAATTCGGCTGTGCGTTGAGCCGAATCGGGACCATGACATTGAAAACAGTTGTTGGAAAGAATTGGCAGAATATCTCTACTAAAGTCTACTTCCGCTTGGGCTGTAAAAGGAGACAGCAGCAGGACTGTAATAAGAGCTGTATATAGAATTAAATTCTTCATCGTGGCGGGATACTTTAAAAAGTACGTTTGCGAAGTAGACTCTTCCGCAATCAAACAGTGGGAAGAGACCTTTATTTCGGGAGAATCGGCTATTAATCGATCATTCACATTATAGTTATTTTCTTTTGTCTCTGCACCCGATTAAACACGCGTTTCCGAGTGTGAAGCGGGTGTTATGATTTCGGCGGGCATATGCTGAATACAATTAAAGTTCTCCAAGATCGCGTTACCATTTGTTATCTTCAGTGTCGAAATGCCGGCATTGCGTAATGCCCCGAAATGTGCGGCGTCCATTGGTAAATCCGGCAAAAAACGCTGTAGAAGAAGGTGTTTAAAATCGGCATGCATGACCAAAGCCACATGCAAATCCGTCTCGCCATACTCTTCGACAACCTGCCCAATCACTTCTTCTACCCGCGAACTCCGGGCCTCCATCGATTCATAGGGTTTTGACTTCCACCATCCCCGCTCATCAATATCCGGCTCCGGTTCAAATCCTGGAAATGCTGCGAGGATCTCCACCCTATTCATCCCTGGTTCCCCTTGATAGCCAATCGCCGGATAGCCGGAAACACATCCTCCCACTTCATGGAGTGCCGTGCGAACGATCGGTGTCAGACCAGTTGTTTTGGCAATGGGGACTGTTGTTAAAAGCGCACGACGAAACGGACTGGTGATCAACACGTCAAGCGGACGAACAGAAAACCACGTCCCCAGATACTCAACCTGCTTTAGACCGGCTTCCGTTAACCCCGGATCCTTCACACGTAATGACTCATCCAGTGCATTATTTTCCGATTGACCGTGGCGAATTAAATATAGGTACATGCTGACTCGTTTCTCAGGTAGTGATGAACTGCGGCGACCGTCGCAACAGAATCTAGCTAAAGTCTACACTGTTCGACGTAAACGATGGTTATACTAACCCTTCCATTTGAGTTTATGTTTTCATCGGACTTTCCTTCATGCCTCGACTTGTCCTTAGCGAGATATCCAAACGATATGACGATGTCGTCGCATTAGATAATGTGAGCTTTGAAGTGCAGGACGGGGAGCTATTAGTCCTTGTTGGGCCGTCTGGCTGTGGAAAGTCAACAACCTTAAGACTCATCGCCGGCCTCGAATCTCTTCAGGCCGGTACGATTGCCATCGATGGTACCGATATAACCGCCACGGCTCCAAAGCATCGTGATATCGCAATGGTTTTCCAAAACTACGCGTTGTACCCTCATATGACCGTACGTCAAAATCTTGGATTCGGCCTGAAGATGAAGAAAATGTCTTCCGACGAGATCGAATTAAGAGTCAAGGAGACGGCCGAAGCATTGGATATTGAATCTTTGCTAGACCGAAAGCCCGGGCAGCTTTCCGGTGGACAGAAGCAACGCGTAGCCGTGGGACGCGCTATGATCCGTAAGCCAGCTGTCTTCTTGTTTGATGAGCCTCTGTCCAATCTCGACGCCAAACTTCGCGTTACGTTACGTAACGAGTTGACCAGACTACACCATCGTCTTGCAGCCACAATCCTCTATGTCACCCATGATCAGATCGAAGCCCTCACTCTAGGAGATCGTATTGCTGTCATGAAAGACGGGCAGATTCAACAGTTAGGCACGCCGCAGCAAGTTTATAACGAGCCGGCGAATACTTTCGTTGCCTCGTTTATTGGCAACCCGCCAATGAACCTCGTACCACCTTCCATTTTCCAACTTGAAACCGATGCCTCACTCGTTGGCATCCGCCCGGAACACTTAATCATCAGTGACCAAAAGCCGGGCAGCATTACAGGAACGATCTCAGCTCGACAAAATACCGGGGCGGATTCATTCCTGACCGGGGAATTTAAAGAGTGTGAAATAACCGTCCGTGCGTCTGCGGACTCCGTCCTGAATGTAGGTGACACCATCGAGCTAATTCCGAATCCGGAAAACCTTCATTTTTTCAACCAAACCGGCGTACGAATTAGTAACGTGTAATTCAGGCAATACGCCCCAAACGGGCTTCTCGGATTTGCTATAATCTAAGCTCTGAGCCTCGCTGGTCTCAGCCGTCGTATAACACTATTCCATGAAAGTAGACTGCGTTGAAAGAATTCGATTATTTGGCACCGGAATCGGTGTCAGAAGTAGTTTCCGTAATTAGCGAACACGGTGACCGTGCGAAACTGCTTGCCGGTGGAACGGACATCATTGTGCAGCTGCGTGAAGGTTTGCGCGAAGCGGACGTCGTCGTGGACATTAAGAAAATCGATGAAGTTACGTCCTTCAAATATTCTGAAGAACACGGGCTTTCGCTAGGGGCCGCCGTGGCTTGCTACCATCTATATGAACATCCGAAATTGTCTCAACTCTATGGAGCGTTAGCAGACTCCACACACATCATCGGCGGTTGGCAAATCCAAAGTCGTGCGAGTGTGGGTGGCAATTTATGTAATGCTTCACCTGCAGCTGACTCTATCCCATCACTGATTGCGTTGAATGCAACAGCCGTCATCGCCGGACCAAATGGTGGACGTACTGTAGCTGTCCAGGACTTCTGCACCGGCCCCGGTCGCAATGTACTGGAAAATGGTGAACTGCTTGTCTCCATTCAGGTGCCGGCTCAATGCAACAATAGTGGCTCAGCGTATGAGCGTTTTATTCCACGAAACGAAATGGATATCGCCGTTGTAGGCGTTGGATCGTGGGTCCGTCTGTCTGAAGACGGAACCATTGCTGAAGCACGGATCTCATTAGGAGCTGTAGCGGCAACTCCCCTGTTTGCTGAAGAGGCATCTGCAAGTCTAACTGGCAAACATCCTTCGGAAGAAAACTTTGCTGCTGCCGGAGAACTAGCCAAGCAGATTGCGACACCGATTAGCGATATGCGTGGGACCGATGAATATCGTGCTCATCTTGTCGGAGTACTCGTCAAACGAACTTTGACAACGGCTGCGGAGCGAGCTCAGAACTAACACCGAACAAACAATACTGTACACCTTTTGTACATTCGTAATAGATAAAGGAAACAATCGTGCCAGCGTCTAAAAAAGTACATGTGACAACCACGATTAATGGGGAGGATACCGATTTCCTCTGCGAGCCTCGCCATAGCTTACTGGAAGTCCTTCGGGATAATCTCGGACTGACTGGTTCCAAGGAAGGCTGTAACAATGGGAACTGTGGAGCCTGTACCGTCATGCTCAACGGCCGACCAGTTGACAGTTGCCTCGTACTTGGTGCCGAAGTGGAAGGAGCTGAAATCGAAACGGTGGAAGGAATTGCCTGTAGTTCTAATCTCCATCCCGTACAAGAATGCTTCCTGGAAGGGGCAGCCCTGCAGTGTGGAATCTGTACTCCCGGCTTCCTGGTCGCATCTAAAGCATTGCTCGACAAAGACCCCCATGCTTCAGAGGAGACGATTCGGTTCGATCTGTCGGGAAACCTATGTCGCTGTACCGGTTACGACAAAATCGTACGCGCTGTACAGGCAGCTGGGCAGAAGATGGCAACCAAAGTCTAAGCGTTTGAAACCCATCCCTTTTTGAATGTAAACCTGTAGCTACAGAGTTAATAAACTTATCAGGAGTATTACCCGTGACCACGACTCAGTATCGCGTCATTGGAAGCCGTCCCGTTCGACATGACGGAGCAGATAAAGTAACCGGAAAAGCCATCTACACGGCCGATACCAAACTACCCGGCATGTTGGCTGGTTTTGTACTGCGTAGCCCCCATGCTCACGCTAAAATCATTTCCATCGACACCAGTGAAGCCGAAGCAACACCAGGTGTTCATGCCATTTTAACCAATGCCGACTTCCCCAATGTAGAAAACAAAATCGCCGATCTGGGTGAGGGCAGCGTCAACCTATCATATCTCAGCGCCAATTGCATGGCACAGCAAAAGGTGCTTTATCGTGGCCATGCGGTCGCAGCCGTTGCAGCTACCGATGTCCATATCGCAGAAGAAGCAGCCCGGAAAATCAAAGTCGAATATGAAGTACTGGATTCCGTCACCTGGGTACTCGACGCCATGGAAGAAAACGCTCCTCTTTTGCATGAAGACATTGTGACGGACAGTATGGGCGAAAAAGCAGATAAGCCAAGCAACATCCCTGTTCATCTGCATTTTGAAAAGGGAGATGCGGCAGCAGCCTTCGAAGAAGCCGATGGCATTGTCGAACGGGAGTTTAAGACCGCCACGGTGCATCAAGGATATATCGAACCACATGCGGTTGTCGCTGATTACAACGAAGACGGCCGACTGCGAATCTGGACTGCCACCCAAGGATCGTTTACTTGTCGCCAGCAGACTGCGGAAATCCTGCAGATCCCACTTGGTAACGTGTTGGTAACACCGTGTGAAATTGGTGGAGGATTTGGTGGGAAGATCACCGTATATCTGGAACCAACGGCAGCTCTCCTGAGTAAAAAAGCAGGTCGGCCGGTACGTATTGCGATGACTCGTGCTGATGTTTTTGAAGCCTCTGGACCTACACCGGGTTCGTTCATGCGAGTAAAAATCGGGGCGAAGAACGATGGCACCCTCATTGCTGGTGAAGCATGGCTGGCCTACGATGCCGGTGCTTACCCCGGCGGAATGATTGGCCCGGGCTGTATGTGCGTCTTTAGTTGCTATGACATTGATCACGCGATTGTAGACGGCTATGACGTCTTGCTTAACAAACCAAAAACCTCAGCTTACCGAGCCCCTGGTGCAACTCAAGTTGCTTTTGCCACCGAACAACTCGTGGATGAAATCGCCGAGAAGCTCGGAATGTGTGCACTTGAAATTCGCGAAAAAAATGCTGTGAAAGAAGGTTCGCGTCGAGTGGATGGACCAGTTTATCCACCCATCGGTCTGGTGGAATGCCTTGACGCTCTGAAGCAAAGTGAACACTGGAATACTCCTTTGGACGGCCCTCATCAGGGCCGGGGAATCGCTGCGGGATTCTGGTTTGGCTGTGGCTTAAAATCGAGTGCCGCTTGTACTGTCAATTCGGATGGAACGATTAACCTGATGGAAGGCTCGACAGATATTGGTGGCTCAAGAACATCCATCGCCATGCAACTTGCGGAAGTATTAGGTCTTGAAGCCGAGGATATCAACCCGCAGGTGGGTGACACCGATACGGCGGGGTATACGGACGTCACTGGCGGAAGTCGTGTGACCTTTGCTACAGGCATGGCTGCTTATGAAGCAGGTCGCGATCTACAGCAACAAATGAGAACACTGGCTGCTGATCTCTGGGACTGCTCTGCCGATGACATCACCATCGGTGAGGATGGAGTATTTTCCGGGAATGGTAAAGCCGTCGGATTCAAAGCACTGGCGGTGGAACTATTCGCTGCAGGGGAACATCTGGTTGGCCGCGCGACGGTGGCTCCTGAATGTCCTACAAACGGCTTTGGAGCGCAGATTGCAGATGTCGAAGTTGATCCTGAAACCGGGAAGGTGACCGTCCTGCGTTACACAACAATCCAGGATGCCGGAAAGGCTATCCACCCAAGCTATGTCGAAGGACAATTGCAGGGTGGCACCGTTCAAGGTATCGGTTGGGCTCTTAATGAAGAATATTTCTATCGAGACGACAACACAATGGCCAACGCCAGTTTCCTGGACTATCGCATGCCTACAATGCTTGACGTCCCAATGATCGATACGATCATTGTCGAAACAGGTAACCCGGAACATCCTTATGGTGTTCGTGGTGTCGGTGAAACGCCAATTGTTCCTCCCCCCGCCGCACTGGCCAACGCCATTTACAATGCAACAGATACCCGGATGACCGAATTGCCAATGTCACCTCCCAAGCTATGGAAAGCCATGCAATCGGAACAGGCATCTGAGTAGTCTTACGCGAAAGCGAACAAATCATGCCCACCGTCTTTATTCCGGCTCAACTCCGTGAACTATCCGGCGGAACTCAATCCGTTGAACTGGAAGCAAAGAACGTACGGGAAATCGTTTACCAGCTTGATGTCATGTTTCCGGGTTTCAAAGATCGAATCTGTATCGATGGCAACATTTCGCCGTCACTTCAAGTGTCGATCGACAGCGTCATGACATCTCGGGGGATGATCGCCAAAGTCCAACCTCATAGTGAAGTTCATTTCATACCTGCCATCGGAGGTGGCTAATGCCCAAGCAGTTTATCAATCCAACAAAAATCACATCCGATCGCACACTCACGAAAGCCGATCTCGATACTCCCTTTCTTGCCGTAGATCTGGACAAATTTGATTCCAACATTGCCAGACTGAGCCAGAGCACGAAAGATTTTGATGTCCATTGGCGACCACACTGTAAAGGGCACAAATCCTCGATCATCGCTTCACGACTTGTCGCAGCCGGAGCGATTGGCGCCACGTGCGCTAAACTAGCCGAAGCAGAAATTATGGTTCGTGGGGGAGTTCCAGACGTTCTCATTGCAAACCTTATTGTTGGTGAAACTAAATTAAGTCGGCTGGCAAACCTATGCAAAGAAGGGAGCCCCATCGTCTGCATTGACCATATGGATCAAGCCGTTCCCATGAATGAAGTGATGATTCGGGAAGGTGTAAAATGCCGAGTCATCATCGAAGTGAATATTGGTCTCGATAGAGTCGGCTGCCGTCCGGATAAAACGCTCGAATTAGCTCGGCAGTTGCATGCTATGCCTGGCCTGAAATTTGCCGGAATTATGGGCTACGAGGGACATTTGCTGACGATTGAAGATCAGGATGAAAAACGCTCGGAAATCGCAAAAGCCCTCAAGCTCCTAGCCGAGAATGCAAAGCAGCTCAAAGAGGCGGGCATTCCCTGTGAAATCGTTTCTTGTGGTGGCACAGGTTCCTATCTGTTAAGCCGTATGCAGGAAGGGATCACGGAATTACAGGCGGGTGGGGGAATGTTCATGGACCAATTCTATGAACAGCAATGCCAGGTTACCGGCCTAAAAAAGGCGCTGACAATTATTGCTACCGTCGTAGGCCGCCCAACGGCAGACCGGGCTATCATTGACTCCGGGAAAAAAACACTGCATGTCGAATATGAACCGGCAATCGTGGTTGGCCGAGACGACATCAAAGTGGCTCGACTATCGGCAGAACACGGCGAGCTCGAATTGACCGGCGACGCTCAGAGTTTAAAAATAGGTGAGCGTGTGGAGTTAGTCCCTGGTTATGCGGACATGACTTGCGTACTTCACGATTTCTTTTATGTCTTCCGGAATGATACACTCGTTGATATCTGGCCATTAGAGGCTCGAGGTTTACTTCAGTAGCCAAAATTTAAAAACTGCACCCAAAAAGGAATAACGCATGCGCAGCTTGAACTATATTTGTTTGCTTCTCCTAACCGGAACACTACTTACTCCTATCGCCACGGCACAGGCAAAGGCAAAGAAAGGAGTTTATCGACACGTTGTCCTCTTTGGATTCAATGAAGATATTTCCGACGAACAAATCAAAGAAGTCGAAGATGCTTTTGGTAAACTCCCGAGCCAAATCGATACCATTATCGATTTTGAATTTGGCACCAATGTTAGTCCTGAGAACATTAATGATGGACTTACACACTGCTTCTTTGTTACTTTTAAGAACAAAGCCGGGCTTGAAGTGTACCTACCACATCCTGCACACAAAAAGTTCGTTGAATTAGTCAAAGGTAAACTGGCGAAAGTCGTGGTCGTAGACTATATCTCAAAGTAAACATTCATGAAAATTCCATTCGCAAGGCCATCCTGGCAACTCGTATCAGCACTGTTTTCTCTTCTATTGATATGCCCGGCCTTGGCTCACGGTCAAATTCGATTCGCTACATTTAATGTGAGTATGAACCGAAATTCCGCCGGGGAATTGGGCGATCAGCTCGCGGCCGGGAATAACGAGCAAATCGCAAACATTTCTTCCATCATTCGTACTGTTCGCCCGGATGTAATCTTACTCAATGAGTTTGATTTTGCCGGTAAGCAGGCGGGGACTGCTGTCGAGCACTTTCAGTCAAACTATTTGAGCAAACCCATCGATGGCCTCGAGCCAATCGAATTTGACTATGCCTATACCAACGAAGTAAACACTGGAATTCCAAGTGGACTTGATCTGGATCAAAACGGCAAAACCACCGACCCAACAGACTGTTATGGATTCGGACGATACCCGGGACAGTACGGCATGGTCGTTCTCAGCCGCTTCCCTATAGGAACGGTTCGAACCTTTCAAAAATTCCTCTGGAAAGACATGCCCAATGCATTGCTTCCCAACCAACCTGATTCTGGAAAACCATACTACTCCGATAAGATTCTCAACGTGTTTCGCTTGTCGTCTAAAAGTCACTGGGACCTTCCGATCAAAACGCCTCAGGGCGAAATCCACTTTCTAGTGTGTCACCCGACTCCTCCGGTCTTCGACGGACCGGAGGATAAGAACGGCACTCGCAATCACGATGAAATCCGTTTTTGGGCTGACTATATAAGCCCCCATAGAAATAGCTATATCGTGGATGATGCCGGCCAAAAAGGGGGACTAAGTCATGACACGGCCTTCGTCATCGCCGGTGACTTAAATGCGGATCCCATCGATGGTGATTCAACCAATCGAGCCATCCATCAGCTGCTTGAGCATCCACTGATTCGCGATACCAAACCGCAAAGTAAAGGTGGAGTGGAAGCTGCTCAAGTCCAGGGCAAGGTGAATGCCACCCACAAAGGAAAACCGGCCTTTGATACCGGAGACTTCTCCGACCGGTCTCCGGGAAACTTACGCATCGATTATGTTTTACCAGCCAGGACTCTTAAAATCTCCCGTCATGGTATCTTTTGGCCTACCGCCAAAGAACCTTCAGCTAAATGGATCACCGGTTCAGACCACCGCCTCGTCTGGTTGGATATTAAAGTGAAATAATAGCCTTATGTTTAGACACATCGTGACAAAAATCGCATTCTTTACTGGGCTACTGATTACCAGTCAACTAGTAGCAGCGAATTCCCACTACACAATCGTTCGTACACCTGACTATTTGATGGTAATGCAACAAGATACACCTGTCCTAGGTTATCGTATTCTGCCTCTCTCCAAAGACGGGCAATACACCCGTAATAATTACGTCAACCTCTATGACTTTCAGGGATATGAAATTACCGAAGACTTTCCAGCGGACCACCTTCATCACCGCGGAGTCTTCTGGGCATGGCATCAAGTCATCGTAGGTGAAAAACATCTTGGGGATAGCTGGGAATGTCGCAACTTTACTTGGGACTCCAAAGAAGTCACTACCACGAAACAAAGGGATGGTGTACTCCTGAAAACAAGAACACACTGGAGTTCACCTGACTACGTTGATACTCAGGGAATTGAGATCCCGATTGTTATGGAAGAAACAAAAGTCCATCTACATAAGACCAAAAACGCCACGCGCGTGATCGATTTTCACATCATTATCAACCCATTAGTCGACGACCTGAAACTGGGCGGGTCTGAAAACGATAAGGGATACGGAGGCTTCTCACCACGGATCGCATTACCAGCCGATATTAAATTCTGGTCAGAGCAAGGTGAAGTCACTCCACAACGCACAGCCATTGAAGCCGGGCCATGGATAAATTTGGAAGGCACTTTCCATGAAAAGGACACGTCTCCCAGTGCGATCGCCATCATCTGTCACCCGGACAATCCTGTGTATCCCGACAAGTGGATTCTTCGATCCAAAGGCAGTATGCAAAATGCTGCCTATCCGGGGCGACAGCCGGTCACGGTTCCTAAGTCGAAGCCACTCGAACTCCGATACCGTATTGTGCTCCAAAGAGGGAAGCACCATCCCGAACGTATCCACCGGTTAAGCAAACAGTTCTAAATGAACAACTCTTTAATGGGAGTTCCCATGTCAGTCGTCGGTACGGGGCGATCACCGGCATAAAGAAGCTTGCGTGGATTAATTCCCAACGCATAGTACATACTCGCATGCAAGTCAGGTACCGAAATTGGACGATCAACCACTTTCATTCCCAACTCGTCAGTTACCCCAATCGTCTTTCCGTTCTGCAGGCCGCCGCCCGCCATAACCACACTAAAACCTTTGGAGTGATGCCCGCGCCCACCACCACCATCAAATCCAGCTGGCCGACCAAATTCCGTGGAAACCACAATCAAGGTTTTGTCGAGCAGACTCTTTTCTTCCAAATCAAGGACCAAGGAAGACAAAGCACCGTCAAGCTCCTTGATCAATAGATGCTGATTAAGCTGACCATCGTTGTGAGTATCCCACCCTGCACCATTAATGAAATTTAGATTGTGCGAGACTTCGACAAACCGAGTACCCCGCTCGACTAATCTCCTGGCCAAAAGACATCGCTGACCAAACTCGCCGCCATACGCATTACGCAGTTCAGCCGATTCCTTCTTTAACTGAAACGCACTCATAAACTCCGGACCGGCTAATCTCAAAGCCTGTTCAATCGCTTGATCATATTGATCAATCATTGAAGATTGCTCCCGGCCACTGAACTCCTGACGTACCTTTGCCAGTAGCTGCTGGCGACGTTGTTGTCGGCGATCCGAAACATCACGAGCCCTACTAAATCCGCCGGGGCCTTCACTTGTCTCGGTTAAATAGACAAATCCGGCATCGGTTCCTAAAAATCCGGGGCCACGTGTTACATTCGGATACCCGATCAATACGTAGGGAGGAGCATTTTCTGATGCGGCACCACGGTGATGAGCAACCGCCGAGCCAATGGAAGGATACGTAATCGTGCCGGTAGTCACACGACCGGTGTGCATCATATTCGTGGCGGCTGCATGTTCATCAATCACACCATGTTGCACTGTACGGAGAATATTGAATCGATCCAATACACCGGCACACTTTGGTAAATGTTCACAGACCTGAGTGTCCGGAAGTACGGTATCAATGGCTGGATAGTATGAACCTGGTTTACGAGCTTTGGCATCACCTAGTTCTTTAGGATCCCATGTATCAATTTGACAAGCACCACCGCCCAACCAGATCATGATAATATGCTCAGCTTTACCTGCTGAAAACGACCACGGCATATGTTCCAAATCTTCTTCCGCAGAAACTAGTGGAGCCATGCCTGAAACAGCAACAGCGGTTGCTGACGTAGTAATAAAATGACGGCGATTTAGATCGAACATAGGATTAGTCACATACTATCGGATATAGAGGAACTCGGGTGAATTAAACAACACCCACACAAAGTCTTCCATTCGTTCACGCCACTGACTTTCCAGATGAGGGGAGAGAATCGCCCCCTGCTGAACAGCTTGACGTAATTCAATTTTGATTTCAGTTGCTCGGGCAGCCAGATGGTTCGACCAGGAAACCATATTACGAGGTAATCGACGGGACCAGCGAATTTGTTCAGCCTCTTCCGGGGAAAGCGATACTAAACGATCGGCAAAGCCTTCGTCTAACAACTCCCGAAACAACCGACGTTCTGATTCTGTTGGTTGGCGGCTAAGAATGCGTTGATAGGTTATTGCGATCAAATTCTCAACCGTTTCGGCTTGCCGAGCCAGCATCGTAAAATCGCTCACCATGTCAAGTCTGGAATTGTCTCGTACGACAATTCCATTATTCATCATGGCTGGTTGCATCACATTAGGAGATGACCGACGGTGATTAATTGGATTTTGCCGTGAGCCTGTCCAACCAAAAGCCTGCATCGTTGATGTAAATGGCTGAGCAAATGGTAATGAAAGACTGGGACGGTCTCTCTCATTCGATAACGAAGCAAATTGCCAGGCTCGTTTGGGAGTACCCAGATTGAGCGAATTACTGTAGTTACGAGCACCGTCGATATCGACGTTCATTGGACCGGCGTCAAATGGCCTTCCTGAAGCCACAAATAGCGAGTCAATAAGTTGTTCCGCTGACATCTGCCTGCGAACTGGACCGGCAAAACCCTGTATTCCACTTTCGGTAATATCGATACTTTGACGCTGATAGGTATGGGATTGAAAAATCAAACGAGCCACATGTTTCATATCGTAACCGTTCATCGCTAATTCATGTCCAAGATAATCGAGTAGATCGGGGTTGATATTCGATCCGTGTTCCCAATCCTCCACCGGTTCGACAATGCCAAATCCAATCGTACGTTTCCAAAGGCGGTTCACCAACACCTGCGGGAATCTCAAATTACCAGGGTCTGTGATTCGATGAGCCAACTTGGCACGCGGGTCTTCACTTCCACGAATCAGTTCGCTGGGAAGCCTTAAGCTTCCTAATTCAGGAAACGGCCATTCTGGCTGAACGACCGCTCCGGGCTTCAAGGTAATGGGAACATTCGGTACAGGACCTTCCGAACTGACGGTTACTGTACTCGTCTTTGGCACACTTTCACCATTCCGCTTCAACATGGCAGCTATCGAAAAGAGATCTTTTTGTTTGACCTCATGAAAAGGTGCGTCGTGACAACGCGCACATTGCATTTGTATTCCCAAAAACGCCTGACCGAGAATATGGGCTTTGGCAGCCAGGGGCACATCATTCTGGGAAGCCACCGAGAAACCTGCAGGCCCGCCATAAAACTTACTACCCTCCATCATGATCAATTCAGTAACAAATCGATCCATTGGCTTATTATCAATGAGTGACTCATAAATCCACCAACGAAAGGGCCCGGTATTATTGAGCGTTGGGTTGATAATATTTGGATTTTCGGCAAGCACGTCCTGCCAATACGATGTCCAGTGATCAGCCCACCCATCTTGTGCCAGTAAAAAGTCGATCGCCCAAATTCTCGCCTCTTCACCCGAGCTTTGCCTCTGTTGGAACTCCTGTATCAACTCCAACGAAGGAATCGTTCCCACCGTATCTAAACTCAACCTTCGAAGGAAAGTACTGTCATCCACCAAAGAGCGCGGTTCATCACCCGCTTCGTGTAACTGCTTGTTAACGTATTGATCAATGGGATTAAATGATGCTTCCGGAAATTGATTGCCAGGATCTGCTACCAGTTTGTCTGTACCAAGAAGCCGGCTTACCGAGGCATGTCGTTGCTTCCAATACGCCTGCTCCAACTCGGAAATCTGAGCACGCCGGACTCGATCAAACGCAGCGATCTTTGAAGTCTGTTGTTGCTTAAAGGAGGGCCATTCACGATCCGTAAGTTGAGCATGATGCAACTCACTCAGCACTCGGAAATCCTGACCCGGTTCCGCAATGCAAACCGCCGTCTCACCTGTTTCCGGACGCCGTTTTGAACTGCCCACAATCATCTCAAATTGCAACAGATGTTTCTTACCGTCACCTTCGATGGAAAGAATTACTTCCTTATCACCGCGCTGCAGAGGACGAATATCAGGAGCCTGATCCCTCCGAACGTCAAAAACCTTACCATGAGCGGAGCTTGAAATATTGAAAAATGGTATTTCAGCTTGCATCTCGTTATCGATAAACAGTCTGGCGCCATTACGGGCCCGCACCAGAATCCGCTGAGGACCTTCCGGAATAGTTACATAGCCATAAGCCCGAATCATAAACGGAGCCGAACGATCAATTTTGATCCCCTGCTCATTATATTTATTAGGAATCTGAAAGAACTCAAAAGCATCCACGTGATAGGTATCCGTGATGCGTGCACTACGATACTGAAACGTCTTTTCAGACACTCCTTCCCAAATCTGGACAAGTACCTGATTGTCTTGAATGATTGCAGGATCAAAGCTCGGCTCATTTCTAATAAACGAGTACCGTGCAGCAAATGCTTCCGCGGGAAGAATTTTGCGATAAACCACGACCTCGTCAACCGCTCCCCTCAAAGTACTGTTGGGTCCCGCAGACAAGGCCGAACCAATCCACAGTTGATCGTTGTCCACTACAGGCCGGCCGCCGGTATCACCTGCCTCGTCCCACTTGCCTGAAACCGACTTACCATCGATATACCCTTTTAGGCTTCCAACTTGCCCAAACGTATAGCTGAGACCAATATGATGCCAACCATCACTCACTCCAATACCTTCATTTGAAGTCCAGCGATGGTACTGCTGCTTGCCTTCATCATTGATACTTCGNAAAAGAAATGTGATCGCTCCGTTGCCGGCCAACCTGAGTGNATAGTTTTGATTCTCTGCCGGAAAACCCTTGTTCCCTGTCCGGCCTTTGCCAAGAACATAACGGTANCCGCTAACACTCGATACCTGAACCCAGGCTTCCATGGTAATGGAATCACCCAACTTAAAGTCCAATACACTATCATCACCAGGATCATCAACTTTTATCACACCAGCTGCATTTGGTATTTCCAAAGCAACATTTTTAGCATCTCCGAATTTCGGATGCGTCGGCGCCTGTGGACCGTCTGTTGGTTTCACTTCGCCAACAAGCAAGCCACTTAATTCGGCATGCTCTTTAATGGCATTACGCATCATTCCCCGCTCATCCAAATCCATTCGCCAATAAGCTACCGGCCCATCAGACTGGATAAGTTGGGAGTAAAAATCCGGACTAAATTGGTTTGTCTCAACGGTATCCTGAGCAACGACAAGGTTGGCCAGCAGAACAATGCAAACGCTATAAATACAGGTTGTTTTCTGATAGTTTTCCATGGCTCTAATTATAAAGGCACCAAGAAACAGGTTGCAGGAGAAATCCCTTTTTTCAGAAAAACCGGAGTAATCCTCAACTACAGCCCAGTTTACAACCGATGAGAGGCAATGTAATTATCCGCTGCATGCGGTTGTTAAACTGCGAAAGATAGACGAACTCTTCCGGCAACGGAAGAACACACAACGGGCAATCATCTCGTCTTTCTTTCGTTAGACTTTTACCCCCCCGAGATCTTACAGAGGACGGAGTCTCTGTATGCACCGTTCTCGTGTGAACATATTTGCGCACATGCAAACTGTGAACGCCGTAATGATGCGATGATCTCTACACAATCATGGAGGATTGTATGGAAAAATTAAAAGTCTCCGAAGATGTTGTCCAACTCTGGCTGGATTTCAAAGAAGATACTTCCCAGGAAGAACTCAGAAATCGGCTAATGCAAAGGTACTTCTCACTCGTGAGATACCATGCTGAACGAGTATGGTCTCGTCTTCCCGAAGGAGTAGAACTCGATGACCTGATCAGTGCAGGAACTTTCGGTCTGATGGATGCAATTGAAGCATATGACCTTTATCGTGGCGTGAAGTTTGAAACTTATTGCGTCCCACGTATACGCGGTGCAATGCTTGACGAACTACGCAGTATGGACTGGGTACCGAGACTGGTACGATCAAAGGCGACAAAACTTACAGCTGCCACAAAGCGAATGGAAGACAGACTTGGTCGCTCTCCAACGGAAATTGAACTGGCAGAGCACATGGAACTTACTGTTCCTGAACTCGAAAAAATGATGCGTGATGCCAATGCAGTTTCGTTGATCAGTTTGAACAAGAAATGGTATCAGACTGACAGTGAAAAAGATGTCAGTGAAATCGACATTCTGGATGATAAGAAAGGTGAAGACCCAACTAATCGCGGTCAAAAATATGACCTGTTACGTTTGGTCACTAAAGGACTCAGTCGTAATGAACGCCTGATCATCATCCTTTACTATTATGAAGAAATGACGATGAAAGAGATCGGCGCAACGCTTGATCTCAGCGAAAGCCGAGTGAGTCAGATGCATAGCAGTCTGGTTCAACGATTACAAAAGCAATTGCGTAATCGGCGAACGGAATTTGCAGCCTAGTCAGTTCTATTGAACAAAAAAAAGAGCGGGATGATTTTTCATCTCGCTCTTTTTTTGTGGACCCACTTCAAGTAGCCGCTAGAAGACAGTACTACTTCGAAATCACGAAGTCCGCTTCCATAGCTTTCGTGATCGCATTCTCGATTTCTTCGAGATGAGCCCCGCTGTAAGGATCCAGATTGTCAGCATTCGCTGCTCGGTAAGCCGCAACGCGTTGTGCCAAAGTTCGCAATTGAACTCGTGTCAGATTAGAAATCGGCTTAAAAGACTGGTTGCCTCCACTATTGGTCATCGCGAGATCAATGAGTCGATTTACATGTTCACGCTGCAGGTTACGTCGCAAGCTGGAAATCGCCGGCTGCCGAACGTTGGTAGCTGCCTCAAGCGGTACATCAAGTTCATTCCAGATTGCCGCCAGCACCGTTTCCAGAACCTCTGGCAGTGCCAGGGCATCCTGATCTGCCGGAACACGAAACTCATTGTCGTAAACCCGCCGCAAAGTCGTTGGGTTCATCACGCTGGTTAGTGTGCTTGCCTGGACCGCTCCAACTCGATCATGAATCGGCCAGTCGTAATCACGCATTGCCGAGCTAACTGAGTTAAGAGATTTGCTCGTTGTCATTCGTTCCAGCAACTCCGGAGTCAACGCATAGATTTCGTCGTCAAAGGCTGTTTCGACAACAAACTTTAATGCAGCTCGTTGCTGTTCAACCGGCACAACCTGCAAGGGCGCACGATTACCTTCATCGCCCTTCTTATCACGTACGACATGCACACCTCCAATCCAGTTGGACATCATGCTAATAGCACGAGCCTGCATACTGAGTGTGATTTCATAACCGCGACGGGCTTTAGTCCAGCTATCTCCGTTTTTGACAAACCTTTCAAGAATCTGACTCCGATGCAGAGTCGCCAGTTGAATCTGTTCGTTAGCAAAATTTAAAGGATCTTTCCCATAATCATATCGTCGAGCTAAAGGATCGGGGCCTGACGTATCTTCGTCCGTAGCAAACTGCAGCTTTGGTTCAGTGACACGAGCCACGATTGGCTTTAGATCTGAGGCGAATGAGTAACCATACTCAATCGCCCAATAATCATAAGGCCCTACGCCCAGCATGGCGTAATCACCTTGAGCATCACCTGCATCAAAACGGATATTCGTGGGAGTGTAATCCATTACGGAACCAACAATCGGCTCACCTTTATTGGCCGCTGTATTAATTTCGTCCAGCGTGTAGGCTGCGGAAGCTTTGAAATTGTGACGCAGCCCTAAGGTATGTCCCACTTCATGGGCAACTAAGTGATAAAGTTGGGGACCAATAAACGATTCAGGCATGCCATCGAGAATAACCTCTTCTTCTTTCTCTTCTTCTTTCTCTTCTTCTTT
>PAAT01000152.1 GCA_002698965.1 Rhodopirellula sp.
CTTTGAATCGTTAGACGACATACCTCTTCCTAGACGAACAACCTAAGTTGCCAAAACTGCCAAAATTCAATTCCCGACAATTCCCAAACCTCCCTACTTATCAGACTGGGAGAAACAACTTTGCCCAATAGTTCGGACGCGAGACGGATGCAACTTGATAGAAATGTTAAGAAGCTAGCATGCAGCAAAAGCTGTAATCGCAGGATAATCTTTCAAAGATGAAATCGTGGGGGAGTTCAATCCCCTTGATTCAGTATTCGTGAATCAAGGGGAGCACAGCAGCAGCTAGATGAGGTACTTTTTGCGAATACATGTGATCAGCCTCCTCAATCACTCGAACAGTAATCTGCTCTTCGAGTCCTGCATCGACGGCAATAGCTCGCAGCGAGCTATCCAAGCCTGCGAATACGACTCCACTATGTTTCAGTTCGTGCCCACCAAAAATAAAATCTGTCGGCAGGGAAAGTCCGGCAATCATGGGCTCCAGATTATACTTTTCCTGTTCCCCGTACTTATCCAAGTACGATTCAGCTGTGATCAAAAGCGGAAAAGGAACACTGACATCGACTAAACGCTCAGGTTCACCTTCCCTTATAGCTGTTCGCGAATTTTCAATCGACTGAAGAAATTCCGCTCTACGTTCACCCTCCATAAAAGCCTTGTAAGATAGTCGGGGTGGAGAAATAGCAATCACCTTTTTCAGTGCGTGATGGCATTGGTAACGCTGATAGTAAACTGCCTTCAGAGCTCCCAAGCTATGCCCTAACAGAATGACCTTTTCATACCTCGAAGCTGCCCATTCCATCCAGGCGTCAATATCCTGAATACACTGTTCAATACGCTCGTAACCTGCACCGAGCCTGCGTATTCCCATCCGACTCATACCGGTGTAGCAGTAATCATGTCCTCGTGTATTAACTCTCAGGCAATCAATTTTCGTATCAGTAATCGCTGTCACTAATTCGGCCATCATACGACTGCCATAAAAATTTCCACCTACCCCATGAAGAAGAATCACCAGCGTTTCAGCAAGAGGACCCGCTGTCGCGCTCAGCGCACCATCAAGCCGAACTCCATCCCTTGTTTGAACTTTGACTAATTCGACAAGCATAGACGGCTAGTAGCTTTCCTACGTTTCAATTCCACATTGATTTCATGTGGGTACACGACGTTAAGAGGAGTCTTTTTCTGCCAGCTGCGACAACACCTGCAGGACGCCATTAAGGTGTGCCAGTCGGGGACCATAGCGATCAACAAATTCCTGCAACATATAATCACTGTCCCGAAGCGAATACTCGTTCTCATCCACTTCATTGGTGAGCGATTGGAGGAATTCGTTTTGCACATCACTCAACACATCCACTGCGTCACGACAACTGCGGGCGAGTTCCGGATTCGACTGTTTCCATCGTTCCAGTTCGGTTTGGCGTGCCTGTTGTTGAATACGACTCTGCTGAATCAATTCCTGCAACAGGTCATTCGTTTTGTCCTGCTGCGCGATCATGCGTCGAAGCAGTGCCACAAAAAGAGTGTTGTCCTGGCCTTCCGATGCAGATTTGGCATCGCTACTCGCGGTGGATGCGGTGACATCAATGCTACTAAACATCGACTGGAGTTGTTTATTGGAGTCGTCAGCCATGGTAAGCAACCTCGAAACTACTGGGGGACACCTTCTATTTTCGCTAGTAGTCGTAAATTACTCAACTTCAATTAAGCGAACTTTTGAACAAATTATGATATATCCGTCTAGCCTATCCCTCGTGGCACTGAATCTAATTCCAGTCTCCTTGAATACCGCTCTATTCTAGGATATTTTGGAAGATTGTGGAGTGGACAGTTAGGCAAAGCAAGTAACACTAGAACCACTAAACACTGAAATTTTACCTGAAAATCAAAACGCTTATACTGGAACAATCAATGAGCGATAATCTTGATCAGTCTGTCTCCGATGCCAAATCAAAACTAGATGCCCACACGCACGAAATCGTGCAGTGGCACTTCCATGAATCCACAGGAAGTCCCTTCTGGCTTGGGAAGAAAGCAGAGCTAAACTTTGACCCTCTTACAGAAGTTAAAGGCTTCGATGACCTGAAAAAATTCCCGCTTTTCGAAGATGAATGGCTCCGCGGCGGACCGGTTAATCGTTGGATTCCAAAAGGTCTTGAAGGCCAACCCACCTTTGTTTTTGAAACGGGTGGAACAACCGGCATTCCGAAAAGTCGTGTTGTGATAGAAGATCACCGGCTGGATTACGAGATGTTCAGCGAAACGTTGCCGGATAAGTACTTTCCGAAGGGTGCCAACTGGCTGATGCTTGGCCCGTCGGGACCGCGCCGTTTACGATTAGCGGTCGAACACCTATGCCAGCACCGTGGTGGTATCTGCTTCTGCATTGACCTTGACCCACGTTGGGTCGTAAAGGTCATTAAAAAAGGCTGGATGGATCACTTGGAAGAATACAAAAAGCACTGTATCGATCAGGCGATCACCGTGTTAACTGCTGGTCATGACATTAAATGCATGTTCGCCACTCCTAAGCTGCTTGACCAACTTGCGACTGCGTTGGAGGAACGTGGAACCAGCCTTCCTGAGATCGGTATCACCGGTATCTTCTCGGGCGGGACTGAATTCACTCCCCAGTGGACTCGATACTGCGTCGAAGAACTCTTTGGTGGACCACCGGAAGAGAGCGGCGTCTATATGACTCCGACGTACGGTAACACGCTCATGGGATTAGCTTGTAGCGAACCTGTCACGAAAGAAAATAAATACAAAATCACTTATCACGCCCCGCAACCACGAGCTGCAACCGAAGTTGTGTCATTTGATGATCCGAATGAGTTAGTTGGTTACGGAGAAACTGGACGCGTCAAACTAACGACCTTAACCCGGGAACTCTTCATCCCCGGCTTCCTGGAGCGTGACGAAGCAGAACGTGAAGAACCACACGAGATGTATCCGTGGGATGGGGTCTCCGGTGTTCGTCCGTATCACGTGTTCGCCAAGAGCACAACCGTGGGCGTTTACTAATCGCCCTGAACGATTGACTGCTCCACACAAAGAAAATAACTAGAAGGCAAAGAGGAGAAAACCGTGGTTAACATTCCCGTTATTCGCTGGGGCGAAGAATACGAATCCCTGGAAACGCAGGAACTGGTACATCATGCAACCGGAGATATCATCGGCACGCAAAGCATGGCAAATGGCGGGCTGATCACCCGTGACATGCGAAAAGCTCAGCAGGCCCGGGATATCCTTAAGCAATTCTCAATCGAGGAGCTTGTTGAAAAAATGGGAAAGGCAGGTGACTTATTCGTCAACGGAAACCTGTCGATTGGTGATTCAGAGCAAACGCCTCAGGACTTCATCGTCCAGCAGTCGGCCACCACGGGGCTGCCTGAACACATGGTGGAACTTGGCATGTCCAAGAACGCCTTCGTAATGAATAACATGGGGCGCATCATCGATGCTTTGACCCGTGGATTGCCACTGGATATCCTCAGCAGCGGCTGGGGAAAGGAAGCTCGTGGCATCCCCGTCAGCTACCAGTGCCAAACTCCAATTTTAGCCGCGGTACTACCATCTAATTCTCCTGGTGTTCACACGCTTTGGCTTCCCGCTGTCCCCCTTCAAATCGGCTTGGTTCTCAAGCCGGGGCAAAAAGAACCCTGGACGCCTTATCGTATGTTTGCCGCAATGGTAGCAGCCGGGATCCCAAAAGAGATCTGGTGTTTATATCCCGGAAGCGGAGCTGAGATCGGATCAGCGGTGTTAAGCAAATGCAAACGGTCTATGATCTTTGGTAGCAAGCAAACCGTCGATAACTATAAAGGCAACCCGCAGGTTCAAGCTCACGGTCCGGGTTTCTCCAAAATCCTAATTGGTGACGACTGTGTCGATAACTGGGAAGAGTACATCGACCTAATTGTTGAAAGTATTTACATCAATGGCGGTCGTGGTTGTATCAATACTTCCAGTATCTGGGCGTCAAGGCATACCGAGGAAATCGCCCAGGCTCTGGCCGAAAAGCTAGGTCCCATCGAAGCACTTCCGCCAACCGATCCGAAGGCCGGTCTGGCCGCCTTTACGATTGATGGCATGGCAACTGCAATTTGGGATTCTATTAAAGATGATCTCGACGAAGATGGAGTCACCCATGTCACCGGACAATACGGAGATCGTTTGATCGAAAAAGAACTTTGTGGATACATCCGACCGACAATTGTCCACTGCAAGAGTCCCGAAAACGCGATCGCTCAAAAGGAATATATGTTCCCGTTTGCGAGCGTCGTCGAATGCCCTGAGGACAAGATGCTCGGCACCATCGGTGAAACTCTGGTTTGTACCGGTATCACGAATAACGAGTCCTTACGCAATCAGTTAATTGACTGCACAGAAATTGACCGGCTCAACCTTGGCCCTGTCCCTACTACCAAGCTTAACTGGCTACAGCCTCACGAGGGTAACATTATCGACTTCCTGTTCCGCAACCGAGCGTTTCAGGTGCCTGAAGAGTTACTGTAGTTACTCCCCCACCAAGCCAATGTTTGCTTAGGTAGATAAGCCATGCAAACAAAATTGAAAGAGCCCGACATGTCGCAGTGGTGTGTTGGGCTTTTACCAAGAGACACCTGTCATGGATTTCCTAGATCTGGATTGCCCAACCAAGATATTGTTCGGCGCTCACACGTTTGAACAATTGGGTAAAACGATAAGCAACTGGGGCTGTCACCGCGCCATGATCGTGAGTGACCCGGGAATCGTTGCGTTAGGTTACCCTGAAAAAGCGATCGATCTGCTAAAAACACAGGGAATAGATGCCATACTTTATACCGGTGTCCGTGAAAACCCGTCGTCGGACGATGTCATTCATGGTGTCGAAGCGGCCAACCAATGGCAACCTGATCTTCTCATCGGTTTAGGTGGCGGCAGTTCCATGGACTGTGCAAAAGGAATGAACTTCGTCTACACCAACGGCGGAGCTATTCAGGATTACTGGGGAATTGGCAAAGCCAAAAAACCGATGCTTCCGATGGTCGCGATCCCGACAACAGCTGGCACCGGAAGCGAAACCCAATCGTTTGCCCTGATCTCTGACGCTGAAACTCATGTCAAAATGGCTTGTGGCGATCAAAAAGCGACCTGCCGTCTGGCAATTCTGGATCCAGTCTTAACGGTTACTCAACCTAATCGCTTAACAGCTTTGACCGGTATTGATGCCATCGCTCATGCCGTCGAAACAATGGTCACAACAAAACGCAACGAGAAGTCGCTGCATTTCAGCCAGCGTGCCTGGCAGTTGTTAGCCAAGAACTTCCCTCTTGTTCTGGAAAACCCGGAAGATCTTGAATCTCGAGGGGGAATGCAAATGGGAGCGTGTCTGGCTGGAATTGCCATTGAGAATTCAATGCTCGGAGCTACGCATGCTTTGGCAAATCCACTCACCGCTCATTATGGAATCGTTCACGGTCAAGCGATCGCCACCATGTTACCGCATGTTATTCGATTCAATGCTAAAAAAATGGAAAGCGACTATACACTGCTGGCAGAACTGGCAGCTGAAAATTCTCCTATAATAACGGAAGCCAGCTCGGGTCAACTTGCTACTTTCATTTCGGGTCTGATACGAAAGGCCGGCTTAGCAGGGGATCTGCGGTCACAAAATGTTGAGCAGAGCCTATTGCCGCAGTTGGCGGAGGACGCTAACAAACAGTGGACAAAACAATTTAACCCTCTTACAGTAGAAACTGAGGACTTATTGTCACTCTACCAACAGGCGTTTTAGCCAATTCAGCCAACGATTTCTCATGTGGAGAAATGACATAAAATGAGAATCAAACTATGAATAGCCTTTCTAAAAGCCTTCTCGTTTTCACCATGACCTGTATCTTACTACTCGATGGTCTTTCGTTAGAAACCATCGCGCAAGATAAAGCTCCCGAAAAGCCTGCCACTGTCAAAATCGATAACTGGGAGTATTTCCGAGGTAATGCCTTAAGTCAGGGAGTCGCTAAAAGTCTGCTTCCGGAAAAGCCTGACCTGCTATGGGAATTCGAAGTTAAGGAAGGGGCCTTTGAGGTCACTCCGGCGATCGTTGACGGAGTGGTTTATGTTGGTGATCTTGATGGCGCATTGTTCGCCTTAAATCTGAAGGATGGAAAGCAGGTTTGGAAGAGTACGATTGAAAGTGGATTTGTATCCTCTCCTGCTTATCGCGACGGACGAATCTATCTGGGTGACTACGACGGTGTGTTCTATTGTTTTCAAGCCAAAGATGGGAAATTGCTATGGCAATATGAGACGGGTGCCGAAGTAAATTCGTCGGCCAACTTCTATAAAGACAATGTACTTGTCGGTTCTCAGGATGCCACGCTGTATTGTCTTGCAGCCAAGGACGGTGGCTTGGTTTGGAAGCACGAAATTGCTGATCAAATCCGCTGTTCCCCGACGGTTGTAGGAGACAGGACCTTTGTTGCGGGTTGTGATGCCAAGCTACATATTATTGACTTGCTTAAAGGTGAAAAAATCAAGGAAGTAGAACTCGACGGCCCAACTGGTTCGACTCCGGCAGTACATGGTAATAATGTTTACTTCGGAACGGAGGGAGCTTCCGTCTTTTCTATTAACTTCAAGGAAGCGAAAGTCGACTGGCAATACACAAATGAGGCAAGTACATTACCCTATCGTTCCAGTGTCGCGATTCATGATGGGATCGTCATTATTGGCGGACAAAATCGATTCGTTCAGGCATTCCAAATATCGGACGGTAAGGAAATCTGGCAAAAGCAGATTCGCGGCCGAGTGGAAGCTTCCCCTGTAGTGGTTGGTAAGCGGGTTTTTGTCGCTGGTTCAAATGGACGTATTACCGCTTTTGAATACAAAACTGGCAAACAGGTTTGGGAGTACGAAGCCGGAGGTGGATTCACAGGCTCACCGGCTATCTCCCAGCAAAAACTTGTCATTGCCAGTAACGACGGTAAAGTTTATTGCTTTGGAAAAAAATAAGCAGGTACCTGTAAACTGATAAGCGATACTAAACAGATACGTTCTGAACCACTCGAAAGCACAAACCACTCACATGGCTGATACAACGAAAACAGAAGTTGGTAGTTATTTCATCTCGAACTACCCTCCGTTCTCGCAATGGGAGCAAAATCAGCTGGATGATGTGAAAGAGGTCTTTTCAAATCCGCCTCTGGAAGCCACGCCTCTCGGCTTGTATCTGCATATTCCGTTTTGTAGAAAACGTTGTAAGTTTTGCTATTTCAAGGTCTTTACGGATAACAAAGCTAAAGATATCGAGCTGTATGTCTCTGCGTTATCGCGTGAAATTGAGTTAATTTCTAAACAACAGATCATGGGCGGGCGGCCTTTCCGGTTTGTTTACTTCGGGGGTGGTACGCCGTCTTACCTCAGCGCAAAACAACTTACCAGTCTGGTCGACCGATTGCGGGAAAATATCGACTGGTCTTTGGCTGAAGAAGTCACGTTCGAATGTGAGCCCGGCACTTTGCAGGAAGGCAAGGTCAAAACACTCAAAGAACTGGGGGTCACTCGCCTCAGTCTGGGCATTGAAAACTTCAGCGATAAAATCCTCGAAGAAAATGGGCGAGCTCACTTAACCAAGGAAGTGTATCGCTCATGGGAATGGATTCGTGCTGCAGATTTCTACAACGTCAACATCGACCTGATCTCAGGGATGGTCGGCGAGACCTGGGACAATTGGAAAGAAAACATTCGCAAGACGATCGAGTTAGATCCTGAAAGCGTCACCATCTACCAGATGGAGCTTCCTTTCAACACCGTTTACTCCAAAGACATTCTGGGCGATGAGATCGAAACTCCGGTGGCTGATTGGGAAACTAAACGAGCATGGCTCAATTATGCCTACGACGAACTGCAGGCTGCCGGCTATCATATTTCCAGTGCCTATACGTTGATCAAGAATCCTGAAAAGGTTAGCTTCAGTTACCGAGACAATCTTTGGTCCGGCTCCGATCTGCTTGCGACCGGAATTGCTAGTTTTGGTCATGCCTCCGGCATCCATTATCAAAATCTTCCCGAGTGGAAGGACTATATTGGTTCATTGCTGGATAATAATGAACTGCCACTGGGGCGAGCATTTCGCCCTACGGAGAATCAAAAGCTAATTCGCGAGATGATTCTGCAACTAAAACGCGGATATCTGGATGCCGGTTATTTCCGCAATAAATTCCAGGTAGAGATTACCGGGAAGTGGTCCGCAGAATGGCAACAACATATCGACGACGGCATGGTTACCATCGATGGAGACCGTATTGAATTGACTCGTAAAGGTTTTCTGCATGCCGACGCGTTGCTTCCGATTTTCTTTGAGCCGGAGCATCAGGGGATCCGCTATACCTAATGGACTGTCTGACATTCATGATGGGCGAGTTCGAAGCAGCCTTCCCTGTCGATCGACATTATGCCAAAAATCACATGTGGGCGGAGAAGGCCGAGCAAGGCTATCGGTTTGGCTTCAGCAGCTATGCCGTGCGTTTACTACAGGACGTTTATTTTCTTGATTGGTATTTTGACGCACCTGCATCTGTCCGCTTTCAACAGGAAATCGGCTCTATCGAAAGTAAAAAAGCTGAAAGTTCTTTATACGCTCCGCTGACGGGAGAACTCATCGAATTCAATCCGGCGCTCATGGCCGATCCATCCCATATCAATCTGGATAGTTATGGCGAAGGTTGGTTATTTGAACTGACTGAATCTTCCGAAAACGAAGAACCGTTAATGACAGCGGAAGAGTATCTCACGCATCTTGAAAAGGTTTGGATCGTTACCCAGCGGACTATTAAAGGGCAAATGAATAGTTAGGATTAGTCTGGAAAGAATCCTTCTTCTCATTCCGGTATAATAGAATTTTGTTAGAAAAAGTTTTCGTCTATCTGGTGGTTTTCCGATGAGTAATATTCAATACTTTGGCGCAGTTGGTGATGGCAAGACCGACGATACTGAAGCAATTCTACATGCTATTGAACAGGGCGATGGACACGTTCGAATTCCACCAGGAACCTATCGCATTACTCGTACAATCGAAATTGACCTGACTGCTTCCGGTCCCTTTGGAATCACGGGAGCGGCAGGTGCCACCACAATTGTGATGGACGGATCCGGCCCGGCATTTCGATTCACGGGAACGCATGGCGGCACAGGAGATCCTGGCTCACGTAATGAACAGGTGATTCATACAGAACGTATGCCTATTATTGCTGACCTGAAAATCACGGGAACGCATGAAGAAGCGGACGGTATCGAATGTATTAAGACGTTACAAATGGTCTTTCGGAATCTCTTGATCACTGAAGTGAAACATGGCATTCACTTAGTTGAACGTAATCGCAACGTAATCATCACACATTGCCACATCTACTTTAACACCGGTGTTGGAGTCTTCCTGGAAGATCTCAATCTTCACCAGATCAACATCAGTGATAATCATATTAGCTATAACCGCCAAGGCGGTATCCGTATTGAGCGGTCTGAGATCCGCAATCTGCAAATCACAGGAAACGATATCGAATACAACAACTTCCGTGCTCATAAAGCGGAAGAAGAACCGACCGCTGAGATCTATATCGACACCACGACTGATGGGGCTAGTGTGAATGAAGTAACCATCGCCTCAAACACAATTCAAGCTACGAATAGTGTCGGTGGGTGTAACATCAGAATCGTGGAATCTCGTGACGAATCCCGACCACCAGGACTCTTTGCAATTGCCGGGAATATCATCGGTAGTCAGGAACACAATGTACACCTCACCGGTTGCTATGGCATTGTACTTTCAGGCAATACAATCTATTCGTCTATCGAACGAAATCTGTGGATTGAAGACTCCAGTCAAATTACCGTCGGAGCAAATCTATTCCGACGTCACACTCCAAGCTATGGGTGTGGAGTGTTGTTGACCCGTAGTCAGAACATTCTGATCAACGGCTGTACGTTTGAAGATGAAGCTGAAGAAGGCCAGAAGTCCGGTTATCCACTTCTCGAAATCACCGATTCTCAACGGATCACCATCTCCGGCAATCAAATTATTAACAGCATCAAAGAAGGTGTGAAGCTTACCGACTGCAAACAGGTCAATCTAACCGGTAATACGATCGTTGATACACGTGAGCAGCCGTTAATGAATCAAACAGTCGCTCAATACGGACAGTGTGAAAAAATCCAAAGCACCGGTGAAATGAGCTAAACAGCGGATAGCGTTTACCTGCGGTCGCTTTTATAAGTCCAGGGCATCTAAATTGTTGATCAATGCATCAAGATGATCGGATTTAGCAGGCTGTTCAACCGGCTGACGCCGGTGCATGCTAATATTGGCAAAGTCTGCTTTTTCGTTTTCAGACTCGTCCTCATTACTAACCGGAGAGCGACCTGCAAGCATCAATTGTTCATCTCGTTCCCGAGCCGCCACATCCTGCGCATCAGGAGCACCAAACAACAGCGACAAATCGATTTTCAAACCACCAGCCTCAGCGGGCGCACCTGCGATAGCTGGTGTTTTATGTTGAGGAAAGACAATAGCATTCTCTGGGCATACGCGGCTACATGCCGGGCACCCTTTACGACAATTATCCGGTTGATCCACCAGAATTGTGTCAACTTTATTGACGCCATACACACCAAACAGGCAAAAGTCGATGCACTCCATGCAATTCGTACACCGGCTAAAGTCAATCACCGGATACCAACGACGAGTACCGGGGTCCTGTACTTCCGTCACTCCCGGTTGCCCCAATACGGGCAACATACTATTGGTTCCCATCGCCGTATCATTGGCCGGTTCCAGAAACCGCTCCATCGCCTCCTGGTTAGCTTTGCCTTGAATCCACTGGAGGAGATCTGATTGAGCTGCAATCCTGAGTACTTCTTCGACGAAGTCACAGGCTTCGATACTAGCTCCAAACTCAAGGCTATAAATCTTACGGTCAGGCAACTCTAACTGACTAAGAACACGTTCTTTATCATCTTCGATTTCATCTTCTAACTCATCTTCCAACTCGTCATCGTCAGGAACCTGACTCAAGAGCACCTCTCCAAAATGCCCTCGAATACCATTGCGATCCATGATCCAATGGCAGGACCGCGAATAGAGCCAGGAAATCATCACGAAGTCACCTTCGATCTGACTCAATGCCTGGTAACCTTCTTTCTGAGGCGTGAGGTCATAGAGATGTGGGATCACAATCACATCCAATTGATCATGCTCCGCTAACTGCGCAGCGACAGCTTCTTCCAATCCCCGCTTTTCGGGATTGCGACTTTGGCCTTTCGAAATGATGACAGGTAAACGTGACATACTATCGGAGGGTGTCAATTCGTGGACGGTTAGAACAAGACCTTATTCTAACCACAAAAACAGATGTCATAAACAGAGTGCCTCCCGGAGAAGAAGGGTTGCGAAAGACAAACACAACTATTCATCTTTCAGCGTTGGCCCATGGGACATTCCTAGACCGACATAAACTAAAGTTTCCGGATGCTGCTGTTTCCACTCCGCCCAGGTTGTTTTAACTGACGGAAAACTTTTTAGTGGAATCTCTTCCGCATCTTGCTCAAATCGTTGACCGTCATAGAGAATCCATAACGTCTCTCCACTAAAGCCACCATTGCGGATCTCGGCTGTTGTTCCTGCCTTATCGTACACCGCAATACATTCGGATTTATCACAATAAGTGACCGTAAACTCCTGGCCGCCTAATTGATGGTGAACAATATGCTGATCTATATCATTCATGCCAGCAAGTAAATAAGCACAAGCATGACCGTTCACCTCCACTCCAATCACATATTCGTCGTCGGGAAAGACAACCTGCTTAACTTCATAGAACCTCGCATTATAGATCCCAGGTTCATCCAATTCTTCGGACGGACTATCTGGCATCATTTCAGCCTCGATCGCCAGCATCTCCTCTGCCGATTGGGGTGGCACAGGTACAGGCTTGGAATCTAGATCCAACATAAGCAGTACCAAAGCTGGGACCACTACAATGATACCAACCACCAATACCCAGCGATTCTGCCAAATGGTCTGAGGCTGTCCCGTTCCCGTCTTTACCGAATCATCTTCTGTTACACTGATGTCTTCTGTCATCTTTCCGTTACCCGCGCCCCGTAATCAAGACCCTCTATCATACCATCGACTCAATCCGAACTCGTGACACACTTCGATTGGGGTAACGAATTAAATTTCACAAAGGAACTTTATCGCTATGAGCCAGTGGAAAACCTGCCTCAACACATCCACCATCAAGACAACACCGTTGCTTGAGAAGATTCGTGTCACAGCAGAGGCCGGATTTGATGCCATTGAATTATGGATCAACGACATTTACCAATACATCGGTCGTGGAGGGGAAGTGAATGATGTGGAATCTGCACTAAAAGAGCATGGGCTAACTATCCCCTGCATGATTGCTTTACGAGGCTGGGGGGAAGCGGTCGGTCAGGAGTATCGGATCATACTGGAGGAAGCCCGACGCCGGATGGAACTGGCTGCCAGATTTGGCTCACCTTATGTCGTTGCCACTCCGCCACGGGAACCATGTGATCTCCAGCAACTGACCGATCGTTATGGTGAGCTGCTGGAAATCGGTCGCGAAATCGGTGTCAAACCAACCTTTGAATACATTAGTTTTTTTCGCGGCGCTCAAACACTGGATACTGCCTGGCAGGTCGTGCAGAATGTCGGAGACTCTGATGCCACATTAATCGCAGATGCTTTTCACACCTGGAATAGTCACTCTAATCAACAACTGCTGCGGGAAATCCCGGGAAACCGTATCAGTCATTATCACATCGACGACGGCAATCCCGATGTGACTCGTTATCAGCAGACCGATCCCGACCGGGTAATGATTTCTGACGGCATCATTGATTTAGAAGCGGAAATCGAGATGCTACGGCAAATCGGGTATAACGGTATGATTAGCCTTGAGCTATTCAATCAGAAATTATGGCAACAGGACCCTCTGGAAGTCGCACGACTGGGCAAGTCGAGACTGGACGCCATCCTCCAAAATTCAACAAGTTAGACACAGAATACTTCATCTATGGACACTGCAACACTAGAACTTGGGACACTTGATTACGTCATTTTCTTTGGAGCTCTGATCGGGGCGATGGCCGTCGGTATGTGGGCCGGTCGCAAAGAAGATACCTCTGAAGACTATTTTCTGGCCGGTAAAGGACTGCGATGGTTTGGTGTGGCCGGATCCATTTTTGGCAGTAACGTCAGTGCCAATCATATGGTCGGCATGATGGGCGTCGGTTTTAGTATCGGCTTTGCCCAAAGCCACTTTGAAATCGGAGCCATTTTCGGACTCTTGTTGCTCTGTTTTGGTTTTTTACCTGTCTATCGCAAGCTAAATCTTTATACACTCTCGGAATACCTTGGAAAACGTTATGACGATCGAAGTCGGATCAGTTATGCACTGATTATGATTATCATCATGGCCGGTGTTCAGATGATACCTGCTCTATATATCGGCTCACGAACTATCTGTGAACTTATGGGCGGAGATGCCATTGTCAGTGAGGCTGGCAGCCCTGAAGTTGCAGAAACCTCGCTGACTGCCGCAGTAGAGGGGACGGTTGGTGCGCAATTAAAAGCCAAGCCGTCAATGAAGCTGGTCTCCATGCCTCACTATACAACCTTTGTGATCGCGCTCGGATTGATTGCTGGTAGTTACACAATTCTGGGTGGTCTCAAGGCGGTTGTCTATACTGACATCATCCAATCAGTGCTGATGCTGATTGTTGGAATTGGCATTGCCATTCTGGTCTTCTCTCAATTCAGTTGGGGAGAAATGGTGGCTGCCAATGACACGGCGGTGGCTGGCGGGGCTGTGGACAGGATGTCAATCTACCTGCCAACTCACCATCCGCAACTCCCATGGACCGGGGTGCTTACCGGACTGATGTTCATGCACTGTTTCTACTGGGGTACCAATCAATTCATCGTTCAACGGGCATTAGGAGCGGTTAGTGACAAGGAAGCCCGGGTCGGTATCATCGCTGCAGGATTCCTCAAACTTTTAATCCCATTCTTCTCGATTGGTACCGGAGTCTGTGCCTACTTCCTGTTAACGAATGAAGATGGAGCAGCTGCCGTAGACGGAATCGCTCCGGATACCATTTTCCCGTATCTGGTTAATCGCTATCTGGCGCCAATCGGTCTGGGACTGATTGGGTTAGTTGCAGCCGGTGTTATCGGAGCGATCCTTTCCTCAATCGACTCGATGATGAACTCAGCAGCCACGATCATCTCCGTCGACATCTGGAAACGATTTATAAATCCTCAGGCTGGCGATAAAGAACTCATTGTTGTCGGAAAACTATCGATCGTCGCTTTGATGATAAGTGCCATTCTGATGGCTCTGTTCATCATGAACCCTAATTCATCGAGCAACTTTTTTCTGGATATTGCCAACTATCAGAATTACCTAACGCCAGGTTTGCTGGTTGCATTTATCCTGGGCATTTTCTGGAAACGGGGGACAGGGACCGCCGCCTTTGTGACCATCATCGCTGGCGTTATCCTGTCTTGGGTCGTTGTTACTCTTTATGATACTGATATACCTCGCCCACTGTATGACATCGCGCTCGATCGCAAGGAAGTGAGTGATTTTCATGTCGGGCAAATCCCCACCACCTATAACGATGTCGAAGACATCCATTCAATGACGGTGGTTGAGTTTGAAGACTTTGTACAAAGTAAGATTCGTCCCAATATTTCCTCCGTACATGAAACATTTGGACCGACCTTAAACTTTTTCCATCGAGTGGTCTTTGTGATCGGGCTCTCTGTTTTGATATACGTGGCGGTCAGTCTCCTGGGAAAAGCGGATCCGGAAAAGTCACAACTTACGTGGACAGCACTTGGTGGCCACGACCCCGCTCGTCTCAAGTATCTGGGAACACTATTTGCGGGTTGCGTGGTAGTTTTTGCAGGATTGGCTTACCTCACTCACTCCGGGTTAAATCCATTACTGGCAGCCAGCCTGTCATGTTTGATTACCATACTCGTGTATTTCTATGAAGCCAACAAAAAATACCAGCACGAGGAGACGTCACTTACCAAGGCTCAGTACTTCCTCGGAAGTGACCTTGTGTATGCTGGCGTACTTGCCGGTCTGGCTATGTTCATGATGTTCTACTTCTTCTAATCTTAGGGAACTTTCTCATGCTTACTCGTCGTGAAACTTTAAAAACGCTTGCAACCGCACCGATTTTCAGTTCACTAGCATCCTTTCAGGCTTGGGGAACGGAATTTGAAAGCCGGGAAAACAAAAGGCCGCGAGTGGCTGCTGTCTATACTTCCTTTACGTATCGCAGTCATGCCCATGTTATCCTGGAAAACTTCCTGCAACCCTATCTGTTTTGCGGAGAGGTCACCGACCCCGGTGTCGATGTGGTGAGCTTTTATCGTGATCAGATGCCTGAAGGAGATATGACGGACTCCGTTGCAAAAGAATATGGTATTCCAGTCTTCAAGACAATTCGCGAAGCATTGTGTGTGGGCGGCGATAAGTTAGCCGTCGATGCCGTGCTTTCCATTGGCGAGCATGGCAGTTATCCACGTAATGAATTCGGGCAGGTAATGTATCCCCGCAAACGATTCTTTGACGAGATCATTGCCGTCATGAAAGATTCCAATCGGTTTGTACCTGTATTCAATGACAAGCATCTCAGCTATCGATATGACTGGGCACAGGAAATGGCCGAAACGGCAGAGCAGAACAACGTTCCCTTTCTTGCCGGCAGCAGCGTTCCATTGGCTGAGCGGCGGCCTAACGTTGAAATCAAAAAAGGTACGAAGATCGAAGAAGCCGTATCGATTCATGGTGGTCCGGTAGAATCCTACGACTTTCATGCTTTAGAAGTACTCCAATCCATGGTCGAGCATCGTCGTGGGGGGGAAACGGGTGTGAAACGGATCACTTTTTACGAGGGCGAACAAGTCTATCAGGCAGCTCAAGCTGGCATTTTTAATTGGAAACTCGTAGAAGCGGCGATGTTTGCGGAAACCGGTCAAATTGAAAACCGTTTGGAATCCATTGGAGACGAAGAAGAAATCACGCCTCACGCCATTGTCCTTGAATACGTTGACGGATTTAAGGCAACCATCCTTCGAGCCGGTCGTAGCAGCACTCGATGGAATTTTGCATGCCGGCTAAAAGGCAAAAAAGATCCTGTAGCAACAAGCTTTTATGTTGGTCCTTGGGAAAACCGAAATCTCTTCAAAGCACTTTCACACGCCATACAGGTGCACTTTAGAACTGGGGAGCCACCTTATCCTGTGGAACGAACCTTATTCGTCTCCGGTATTCTCGATGCTGCGATGAAGGCGCGCAAAGCGCCGGGACATCCACTCCACACAAACCAACTCCACTATAAATATCAGACGACCGACTTTTCAAACGTCCGTGAAAATGGGAAGTCCTGGGACATCATCACTGAAGATATCCCCCAACCGCCTGACTTCAATAATGGTACTCCCGCCAATGGAAAATCATAAATGTCAGATGGCACTGAACTTAATTGGTCTATCCTCGGACTAGGACGATTTGGGCGCATCCACGCGCGTATCTTACAAACAATACGCGGTGTCCGCCTGCACTCAGCATGCAATCGCAACGAGGACGTTTTACAGCAGCATGCCGCAGAACTGCAATTACGGAAGACTTCCACAACGACTGATGACATCCTTGGCGACTCAGAAGTCGACGTTGTTTCAATTGTCACGCACTGGCAGGATCACTATCCATTGGCGATTGAGGCACTCAACGCCGGGAAGCATGTCTTTCTGGAAAAACCTATTGCTGCCACAACTATACAGGCCCGGGAAATTCTGAAGGCGTCACGCCAGTCTAAAGGCAAATTAATGGTTGGCCATATCTGTCGCTTTGACCCTCGGTATAGCCTTGCGCGAGAACGCATTCTTGGTGGAGAAATTGGTGAGGTGACCTCCATTCATGCAAAACGCAATCTACCCGTTGCCCCGGCCAATATCCGCCTTGGAAAAATCCCTCCTCTTATTGGTGACGGAATTCATGATCTTGATCTGGCGATGTGGATGCTTGGACGCAAACCGAATTCCGTATTTGCTCGCAATATTAAAATCCATGACTTCACCTATCCCGATGCTGGTTGGGCAATGTTTGACTTTAGCGATCCTGCCAAGTCAAGTGAAACCGTCGTGGTCATCGAAACACACTGGGGACTTCCCGAGACCACCGAAACAGTCATTGATGCACGCATGGAGATCATCGGAACAACCGGAAAGATTAGCATCGACTGCAGTCAAACAGGATTACACATCCAGGCTAAACATACCAGGTATCTGGACACATCCTATTGGCCTCAAGTCAAAACTGAGACTTTTGGTGTTTTACGCAGCGAACTCGAATATTTTACTCGTTGTATTGAATCAGGCTCTGAACCGTCATTGATTACAACCGAGGAAGCCTGTGACGCTTTAGAAATAATTCTATTGGCTCAACAATCAGCCGATGAACAGCAGATACTTACAGTCGAGGCATAACCTTATCCTTCGAACACCCCCAATTGCTAATAAAGGCCGGAACTAGTTTTACCACTTTAGCGGTTCACGCTATTGAGGCTGTTGATAAAATAGAGTTTTGCCGACAAAGTGAAGGGATAGCCTTTAACGTTAGCAGGTCGAGAAGTAATGTCACATCGTTTGTATATAGAAACCGTCGGTTGCCAGATGAATATGCTGGATAGTGAAATGGTCGTCGCCGACCTGCGCAAACGCGGTTACGAACTAACTTCCGATGTGAAAGCGGCTGACACGATTCTCTATAACACCTGCAGTGTTCGTGCTCATGCTGAAGACAAAATCTACAGTGCTCTGGGTACGCTCAAATTGATGAAAAATCGCAATCCCGACAAAATCATCGGAGTGATGGGATGTATGGCTCAAAAAGATCAGCAGATCATCTTTAACCGAGCACCTTACGTCGACTTCATCGTCGGCCCGGGGCAACTACAACAGGTTCCTGATCTGATAGACAAAGCACGTGATGGTGAAGAACAGCAAATGGCCGTTGGTTTAGGCCGTCGCGAAGGCAGCAATGACGACATTAAACGAAGTCATGAAACCTTTGACCCTCTTCGTGATCCAACAATGCGTCCAACTCCGTATCAAGCCTACTTACGCATTCAGATCGGTTGTGACAAGTTTTGCACATACTGCGTAGTACCTAATACCCGAGGCCCGGAGCAAGGACGGAACCCACAACAAATTGTGGAAGAAGCAAAGGTATTGGCTGACCAAGGATGTCTTGAAATCACTTTGCTCGGGCAAACCGTGAATAGTTATAGTTTCACAAATGCGGAAGGCGAGAGAACTCGGATGTCTGACCTACTTCGTTTACTTCACGAAGTCCGTGGTATCGAGCGTATTAAGTTCGTAACGAACTACCCGAGGGACATGAAAAAGGAATTACTGGAAACTATTCGTGACCTGCCCAAAATTTCGCCGTACCTGCATGTGCCATTACAACACGGTAATAATGACATGCTGAAACGAATGCGTCGTGGCTACACGGTCGAGCAATACCGCGACATGATGCATTTAATCTGGGATACGCTGCCAAATGCAGCCGTCTCGAGTGACTTCATTGTTGGGTTCTGCGGAGAGACTGACGAAGAATTCCAAACATGTATCGACTCGATTCGCGAATTCCGTTTCAAGAACAGTTTTATCTTCAAGTACAGCGAACGCGAAGGAACCAAAGCTGCGGGTACACTGATCGATGATGTTCCTTATCAAGTCAAACAGGAACGCAACAACGCGCTGCTGGCGGTACAAAATGAAGTCAGTGAAGCTGAAAATATAAAATTTATCGGACACTCCGTCGACGTCTTAGTCGAAGGTCCAAGCAAGAAGGCCGAAAAGATGGAATCGAACGGACCCCTGAAACAAATGGTCGGCCGCACACATTGCGACCGGATCGTTGTCTTTGATGGTAACGAACGACAGGCCGGGCAGATCCTGCCCGTCTCTATCTACGAAACCACTCCATTTACTCTCTTCGGAGCAGTCGTCACTCAGGAAGCCGGCCCCGAAGTCTACGCACTCTAATTCTGCGACAGGGAGCAGGACATGGCCCGAGTGGTATTAGCGATGTCTGGTGGAGTCGACAGTAGTGTGGCGGCTCACCTCCTGCTTGAACAGGGACATGACATCATAGGCGTTTTTATGCGGCATGGTGAAGAGTCTGCGGCGGCCTGTGAGCTCGATAGCGGGGAAGCGAATCCGCTATTACCTCTTTTACAAAACCGTGCTGACCACAAGCAAGGATGCTGCAGTGCTTCCGATGCTGAGGATGCCAGGAAAGTTGCGGACAAACTGTCGATCCCCTTCTACGCCCTAAACCTACAAAAAGACTTTAGCCGGATCATTGACTACTTTGTTGATGAGTACACGATCGGGCGTACTCCCAATCCTTGCGTGATGTGTAATAACTGGATCAAGTTTGGCAGACTATTCGACTACGCCGACAGTATTGATGCCGAATATGTCGCGACCGGGCATTATGCTCGACTAGTCCATGATCAACAAAACCAAATCCGCTTAGCCCGGGGAATTGACGGCACAAAAGATCAAGCCTACGTCTTATTTGGGATTGAGCAGAAATACTTATCGCGTATGTTGCTACCGGTCGGAGGATTCCCCAAGACAGAAATTCGTGAAATCGCTGCAGGGATCAGTTTACGAGTGGCCGACAAGAAAGACAGTCAGGAAATATGCTTTGTCACGTCAGGACATCATGGCGACTTCGTTCGCCAACGTCGCGGCGAAATCGATCTCTCGGGCGAAATTATCACAACCGATGGTACAGTAGTCGGGCGACATGACGGTATCGAAAATTATACCGTCGGACAACGCAAAGGCCTCGGAGTCGCACTCGGAACACCACACTACGTGGTAAAAATCAATCGTGATTCCCATCAGGTCGTACTAGGCAGTCATGATGAACTGGGAAAGACATCTTTGCAGGCAGATCGTACAAACTGGTTAATCACACCCGAGCCTGAACAATCATTTCGTTGTCAGGCTCAGATCCGCTACAACAGTGCTCCACAGGACGCCACCGCTTCTATTGGTGAGTTGAATGGTGAACAAATACTGCAAGTCACGTTTGATCAGCCGGTTCATGGTATTGCACCAGGGCAAGCCGTTGTTTGCTACGATGGAGAAATGGTCATTGGTGGTGGCTGGATCCGTTGATGGGTCATTGCTCCCACACCATCTAATCGTGCATAATCTACAATCAAAGACAAAGCCGCTTTCACATTCGAGCCTATGAAAACCAATATGCTTTCAGAACTAAAAGACCGAGCAGAATCAATTCAACAAAAACTACTCCAACTCGGAGATAGTCTTTGACTACGCTACAAAAACCGAAAATATTCAAGCCATAGAATCTCAGATGGCTGCGGCTGGTTTCTGGGACCATCAGGAAACCGCTCAGGCAGCGGTTGCCAATCTTAAATCACTCAAAGCTGTTACCGCACCACTTGACGAATTGACGGCGGCAGCTGAGGACTTGACGGTCCTGCTGGAAATGTGCCAGGAAGAGCCGGAGATGGAAGCAGAGGTTGAGCAGGAGATCACACGTCTTGAATCTCTTTGTGAAGATCTAAAACTAAAATCCATGCTCAATGGCCCTCATGATAACTCCGGAGCTATTCTGACAATCTATGCTCGAGATGGAGGTACGGATGCCAACGACTGGGCGGAAATGCTCTTACGTATGTATATCCAGTGGGCCAGCCAGGAAGGGCACCAGGTCTCTCTGCTAGATCGTAGTGACAATGATATTGCAGGTATTAACAATGCAACCATCTGTGTGCGGGGAGCGATGGCCTATGGCTATCTAAAAGGTGAAGCAGGGATTCATCGTCTGGTGAGAATTAGTCCGTTTAATTCTGAAGGAAAACGCCAAACAAGTTTTGCTGCGATTGATATATCTCCCGAAATCTCCGACGATATTGAAATAGAAATTGACGAAAAAGATGTTCGGGAAGATACCTATCGTGCCAGCGGAGCTGGTGGACAGCACGTCAACAAGACGGATAGTGCTGTACGTTTGACGCATGAACCGACTGGAATTGTCGTCCAGTGTCAAAATGAACGGAGTCAACATAAGAACCGTGCCTCTGCTTACAAGATGTTACGAGCCAGACTTGCGCGAGTGGAAGAAGAAAAACGCGAGGCAGAACAGGCTCAGAAGTACAAAGATAAAGCTCGTGTCGGCTTTGGCTCTCAAATTCGTAACTATTTCCTGCATCCTGACCAGCGGGTTAAAGATGCTCGTACAGGACATTCCGAAGGGAACTTTCATTCCGTGCTGGATGGAAATATTCAGGGATTTCTGGAGAGTTTTCTGCGTTGGCGCATCGGACAAGATTAAAATACACTTCCCGAATCGGGTAAGTACACCCATACCAACCATTTTATATTTGCGAAATGGATTGGTGTGAGAGGGATAAGAGGAGACTATGTGTGTCTGAATTAAAGCATCTCGAAGCGATTGGACCTGATGCCACAGGTTTACGAACTTCCATGGAATGGCGCAACGATCGTTTCGCTCATGTGGTGGACTGGGTCGCAGGTGATCAGGTCTTTCGATTACTGGAAAGTGTGGAAGGAAGCGAAGAAGATTGTTGGCCTCCAAGCCCTGCTCTGCAGGATTTATCTGTTGAACAGCGGACCCAAAGTCGTCAGGTCGGCCTAATGGTAGGAATGGCCGGAAACAGCCATTGGTCGATGAGTATGGAAAACGATCATCCTCAACGCTCTCTTCTATTTGATGTGGCCTGTCGTGTCGCAGATGAAGAGGCTGGCTCGTTAGGGACCACGTATCGCTGTAGCGTACCTGTAAAAATTGCGGATCCAATTCAGAAAATTGCTGAGCTTTCGATTGCCGGTAGAACCTGTCGAATAAAAATTGAATCGACCGGACGTGGTGAATTAGACAACCTTGAAATCGACGGAAACCTGATAAAAATCACCCCCACAGAAAAGCCGGCTAGCTGGCCTGCAACAGTTCGCTGGAAATACAGGCTATTTGGCTGACATTTCTTTCCTGTTCAGGCATTTTGTCCCCCTTGAAAAACGTCCTCACTACGATAAGAATTGTTGAATCAGCGTGATTCATCTCCCATTAACTTTTGGAAACATCTATGGTCTTCGAACACATTGAAAACCTTAAGCGAATTTACACCGATCAACTCGTTATCGTCGATGACAATCGTACTGAGCTAGGTCGATTTCAGGGACTGACTGGCACTGTGAAAACCGTGAATATGAGTGGTCGGGCCCTTGTTGAATTTGATGGTTATAACAATATCGGCTGGTATGATATTGATGTCGATTTTCTAAAGCTTGTTGATGAGCCGGTTCATGAAACAGAAACGGTCTCAACTCCTGTCCCTCCTGCTGAAGCCGCAACGCCGGCTGCCGAGGCTGCTGTAGAAACCACAACGTCCACTGTCGAGACTCCCGCTGAGAAGCCAGCCCCTGCTAAAGCCGATGCAGGAAACATGAGTGTTGCTGACATGTTAGCTTCTGCCCGAGCAAGTGCTGCAGGTGAAGAGGCTCCTGCTGCTGAGGCTCCTGCTGCGGTCGATACGGAAAACATGAGTGTTGCTGACATGTTAGCCGCTGCCCGAGCAAGTGCTGCAGGTGAAGAGACTCCTACTGCTGAGGCTCCTGCTACTGAAGCTCCTGCAGAAGAGCAGGCGGCTGAAGAACCGCAAGAAGCTGCTGCTGAAGACACCCCCGCAGAAGAACCGGCAACCGCTCCCGCTGGTGAAACGGGTAATGCTCAAGCCCTGAAAGAAACGGATGATGTTGATGGCATGTTGGACTATTGTCGAAAAGTCGACGGGTAAACCAAACCCGCGTTAACTAGGAACATGTAAAGAAAGTCGGGCTTTATCGCCCGGCTTTTTCATTTCACACTAAGCATACGTTCCAGTGCCACTAAAGACCATTGAGACACCTCCTCGTCCACATGAATGGCATTGACCTGAGTTCCATACACAAGATTCTCAAGGCTCCAGCAAAGATGTGCTAAATCAATCCTGTACATCGTCGCACACATGCAGACCACAGGGGATAGGAAGTGGATCTTGAGATGAGAGTTTTCTTTTTTAAGACGGTTCACCAAATGCAATTCTGTCCCGATAGCCCAACTGGACCCCGCCTCAGCATTCTTGATCACTTCAATGATCTTACCAGTTGACCCTGATATATCAGCTAGGTCATTGACTTCCTGAGGGCATTCGGGATGCACTAGAATGTTGATCCCTGGGTGTTGTTCGCGGAACATCTCCACATGTTCAGCCTGAAACATCTGATGCACGCTACAGTGACCTTTCCAGAGAATGACTTTACTACCCTCAATCGCCGCCTCAGTATTGCCTCCCATTTCCAGTTGATAAGGATCCCAGACTGGCATCTGTTCATTCGTAATCCCCATTTTCAAACTGGTATTTCTGCCGAGATGTTGGTCCGGAAAGAAAAGGACTCGGCTTGTGCGGTTGAATGCCCATTCAAGAACAGCCGGGGCGTTACTTGATGTACAAACGATTCCATTGTGTTTACCCACAAATGCTTTCAGGCTGGCCGCTGAATTAATATAGGTTACCGGGGTAATGTCATTTGTATCAATGACTTCACCCAGATCTGCCCAGCAGTTTTCCACTTGTTCAATCCCGGCCATATCAGCCATGGAACAACCGGCTGCCATATCTGGCAACGTGACAGATACGCGATAACCTCGCTTATCAAATACTTCTGGGCGATTTGCCAGAATATCTGCCGTCTCCGCCATAAAGTGAACGCCACAGAAAACAATATGCTTACAATCTGTATTCTCGGCTGCCATCTGACTCAACTGGTAACTATCACCACGTAAGTCACAGTGCTCAATCACTTCATCTTGTTGATAATGGTGCCCCAAAATTAACAATTCCGGGCCCATGGCTTCACGAACTCGTTCGATCCGTTCCGACAGTTCATCATTTTCGAGGGATTTATAACTGGCGATATCCGGCAGGGGTTGCTCGGTTGCAATACTCATGAATTCCAATTCTTTGTGTTGCTGGCAAAGAGACTATTAAGTTAACTCTTATTATTATCGCCAAATCCACTCTTGGGAATTGGGAATTTACGTCACTTCAAGGACTCGATATGTATGGCTACTACGTTAAAATACTTTCATTGGCATTGCTTTTTACATAACGTAAACACTCATGATTCTACTCATCGACAATTACGATTCCTTCACCTACAACCTCGTTCAGCGATTAGGAGAATTCGATCCTACTCTGAATATTCAGGTTTATCGTAATGATCAGATAACACCTGAACAGGTCGAAGCTCTCAATCCATCTCATATCATCATTTCCCCCGGGCCATGTACACCCACCGAAGCCGGGGTAAGCATGGATGTGATTTCTCACATGAAAGGTAAAGTTCCCATACTCGGAGTTTGTCTGGGTCATCAATCGATCGGGCAATCCACCGGCTCGACTATTGTTCGTGCTAAACAATTAATGCATGGAAAAACTGATTCGATCCATCATGACAATCAGGGAATTTTCGCTGACCTACCCAATCCATTCATTGCGACCCGCTACCATAGTCTGGTCATCCAACCGGACACACTCCATGATGAATTTGAAGTCGCAGCCTGGGCAGATGCTCCTGATGGATCCACCGAAATCATGGCAATTCGTCATAAGAACTACCCCTTAATCGGATGGCAATTTCATCCTGAAAGTTTTCTTTCCGATGTGGGTCCGACAATCCTCCAGCGCTTTCTTGAACTGACAATATGATCAGCGTTGACCAAGCATTGACGAAAATCATGGCTCGGCTACCGGAATGCCGCCCGACCCATTGCACGCTATCCAATGCAGTAGGCTATGTTTTGGCCGAAGATGTCCAAAGTGATATCGACTCGCCACCCTATGACAAATCCTTAGTTGATGGTTATGCCGTCATTGCTGACGATGTGCAACGAAATGTCGTTCTTGATGTATTGGAAGAAGTACTCGCAGGACAAACTCCCACAAAAATCGTTCGTACCAAAACAGCTATCCAAATCATGACGGGAGCTCCTTTGCCTCAAGGCGCCAATGCTGTCGTAATGATTGAGCAAACAAGTCGAGACGGACAAAAGGTAATCATCCACCAAGACGCGATTCAACCTGAGGCTAATGTCATGAGACAGGCAACCTCTCTGTCTCAGGGGGAGATCATCCTCTCAAAAGGCACTCTTATCAGGCCTATCGAGGTTGGTATTTTGGCTGAAATTGGCTGTACTAACGTCCCTGTCTACCAACCTCCTAAACTGGCCGTGATAAGTACGGGGGATGAGCTTGTACAGGCGACTACAACACCACACGGAGGTCAGATCAGAAACTCCAATGGTCCCCTGCTGCAGGCATTAGCAACAAGTTTTGGAGCAGAGGCTCAATCCCTGGGAATTGGAATTGATGACTTTCAAACCTTATCTGACTTAGTAGCGACAGGATTGGAATCAGACATCCTTATTCTTTCTGGAGGAGTATCCGCCGGTGTCAAAGATTTGGTTCCAGCCGTACTCGAACAACATGGCGTAGAACAGGTGTTTCACAAACTCAAACTCAAACCTGGAAAGCCGCTCTGGTTTGGCGTACTTTCATCGGCTGACCGGCAAATAATGGTTTTCGGGCTTCCCGGAAACCCTGTTAGTAGCCTCGTTTGCTTTCTGCTTTTTGTAGCCCCCGTCATATTTAGGATGACGGGCAAACATTCCGAGTGTTTACGAGAAACAACTGCATGTCTGACCACTGATTTTCAACAACGTGGAGATCGTCCCACCTACTTCCCCGCTCAATTGACAGAACGTAACGGAAACCGCTACGTTACACCCCTGGCCTGGAAAGGCTCAGCGGACCAGCGAACGCTTAGTGAGGCTAATGCCCTGGCTTTCTTTGAGGCCGGAAATCAACTTTATCCGAACGGTGAGGAAATCTCTGTTTTTGAAATTCCTTCCTAACCACCTTATGGCATGAATTCCCCCGAATCTAAGAACGACAGAACGGATTCACCGTTCAGGTTTTCACCGTTTTTATACGGTTTGCTTGGCAACTGTCTCCTCTATCTTTGCCTGCCCCCTGTTGGCTGGAGTTGGGCAGCGTGGTTAGCACCGGGTTGTTGGCTTCCATTGATTGCGGCTGAGAAGTTGAACTATCGAAACGCGTCATCCAAGCGTGTCTACTTCGGACTTTATGTCGCTCACGTAGGTTGTTGGCTAGCACTGCTACAGGGAATGCGATTAGCTCATTGGACCACCTACTTTGGCTGGGGTGCTCTTTCTATCTATCTGGGACTCTATCTACCGCTGTTTGTTTTTGCTGCCAGAACAATACATCACCAACTAAAAGTATCGCTATCTTACTCGGCTGCCATCAGTTGGGTGTGCGTGGAATGGATTCGCGGGTATGTTATTTCCGGATTTTCCATGGGCTCTCTCTCCCATTCCCAGGTGGATCATCTTTGGTTCATCCAAACCGCGGACCTCGGTGGCGGATTTTGCATTTCCTTCATATTGGTATTAGGAGCAGGGTTACTCTATCGCATCTGGAAACAGGTTACATCAAAAGACCAAAGCTCAGACCCACCCATTAAAAAGCCTGCTCTCACATTAAGCCCTACATACGAAGGGATTCTGTTCGGAGTGATACTCTTAGGTTGTTGGACCTATGGACACACTCGCCTTAGCGAATTCACCTCTGTTACCACTGCAGAAGCATCGCTTGTTTCTGTGGGGCTTATCCAAGGAGTCACTTATACCGAGTTTGAATTATCGTATGAAAAATATTTGAAGAAGGAGAGAGAGAAAGGAGAGATGTACAATCGACAATCGATGCTTGCACTCGAAGACGAGCCCGGATTAAACCTTCTCGTCTGGCCGGAATCGATGTATCCGATTGGCCCGCTATTAGTCACCGGGACCAATCAAACGTTCCTTCACGTTCCTAAAAATCAAAGAGATGTCTCTCGAGATCAGGACGCGGTCCAAGCATGGGCCAGCAAACTCCAGACAAATCAACGTCAGCAGCATCAGGCTTTACTGACTTATTTGAACGGTAGTCGAGATCAAAGAGTATTGGGCAAAGCTCTGCTGATCGGGGGAACGAGTGCTATTGATTTAACGACCGAAGCCACTCCCATGTACAATACCGCCGTTTTAGTTTCACCAGAGGGCAAAGTATTAGATATGTATCACAAAAATCATCTAGTGATGTTTGGAGAGTATATTCCGCTAGGTGAGACGTTCCCAAGCCTTTACAACCTCTTACCAATTTCAGCTTTAGCCCCCGGAACGGGTGAGCTGTTGTTTGATATTCAAGGAGTCAAATTCTGTCCAAATATATGTTTTGAAAGTACGGTGCCTCATCGAATCAGGAACATGATGCTGGCAACGGACGCTGATGGTCGACGTCCCGATGTTATGCTAAACCTAACGAATGACGGTTGGTTCTGGGGATCGTCTATCCTTGACTTGCATTTACGAAGTAATATTTTGCGAGCGGTAGAGTTTCGACGTCCAAATCTAGTGGCTGCCAATACAGGAATTTCTGGTTGGATTGGGCCATCTGGCAGACTAAAGGGGAAAGTGGAGAAGAAAGAAGAGGGATATCTGATCGCCAAAGTGGGAAGGTCGTCTTTCGATAGTTTTTATCTAATTCATGGCGACATTTTTGCACTAATTTGTGGGCTCATTACGGTAATTTCCTTGTGCAAAGCACTCTCTACTAAATCTAACACCTAGCCTAAATCCTCTCGAAACATAGCTGCTATACAAACGATTCTGCATATAATTAATTGTCCTCACTGAATTCGAACCCTGAGATACGCATTTTAATCACCTTTCAAATTGCCCAGATTAACAGTAATTGATTGACATTGGTAAAAACTGAGACTTATATTGATTTCAACGGGTAGGTTTGTCCGAATTTTAAGAATGAGCGATTGGATAGATTGCTTGCGCTAAGTGTGTATATAGCATCGTTACCACTTTTATAAGTGAGTGAGGACGGACAAGCTTAGTTCCGAACTAACCAACGGTTATTCGTTTAGGAAAGCATTAGTGTCATGACACTGATTGGAAAAATATTTACCGTACTGATTTTCATCATGAGCTTCTTGTTCATGGGGTTCTCTATCACGGTCTATCAAACGCATGTCGACCTTCAGACCGCTGCAAAGACGGTGGAAGATCGAAATACGAACCTCGAAAGTTTGAGAACGACCTTGGAAAATGAAAAAAAGGCCGTTGAAGACAGTTTAAAGCGTGAACGTATCGCTCGAGCTTATGCTTTAGCAGCTTTGGAAACTCAAGTTGAAGCGGTCGCTGCTGATTTAGCGGACAAGGAAGAGATCGTAAAAACCACTCAGGCTCGAAGTAATGATCTGTCTGATGCATTAAGAATTGCGGAAGCGACCAAGAAACAATTGACTACAGAAGTTGAAGGTTTACGGGTAGACATTAACGACGCCCAACAGCGTACAGACACCTTCTTCGCTCAAATCCTAACTTTGACCGATGAAGTAAATCACCTAAAGAGTTTGAAAACTCAGGCTCAAGAGCGTGAAAGCCAGCTAAGAAATCAAATTGGCCGCTTATCGAATGTAGTCCAGCGTAATGGTCTCGATGAATTCACTGATGTCCTCGATAAGCCACCAGCGTTAGACGGACGTGTCATTGCTATTCAAAAGGATTTACTACAGATCTCATTAGGTCAGGACGACGGACTGCGTATCGGGCATCGGCTCGATGTCTATCGCGGAGCACTTTATCTAGGTCGCGTTCAAATTCGCGAGACCCAACCAAGTTCAGCAGTATGCGAAATCATCCCTGAATACCAAAAGGGCCAAATTCGTAAAGATGATAACGTCATCACTAACTTAAACTAGCCGCCATAGTGATCCATTAACCCTTGGATTGAATCGATGTTGAAACAGAAAATTCGCCTTAATGTATACACGATGTTGTTGGTGCTTTCTTTCTTTGCAGTGACGACCTCAACCGTTCTGATGTACTTAGAATGGCAACGTTGGTTGGAACCTGGTGTCAACGTTTAACCCATCGGTTTGCGTACTGTCAAAACAAATCAGCGGCCCTGTCTTCTTATTCTGGACTCAGCTAATTTCAAGTCCTTTGAAAACGCAGGACAAGCCTAAACGGTAGCCCAACGACGGGTAGTAATCTTCTTGATTTCCTAACAATTCCCGAGGGTTCTTTCATGGGCCCATCAACTTCTTAAAAAACAAGTCCTAAACCCTTATTTATCAGTGACTTAGGACTCTCGATTCAACGCTCTCGGGTGATTGTTATCCCCCCCTAAATTTGGTAGAATCTTAATATTCAAAACCGTCTGGGGGGTGAGCATTTGAGGCTTGTTTTTCAGGGTTTTTCTTATCTAAAACAGGACGCTGAAAGGACAGACACTTGTCTAGCGATGAAACCCCTCCTGAAGACGAAAATCAGGGCGATGATGGTTACCAGGATGGAACTCTGATCGATTTACCAATCGAAGATGAGCTTAAAAACAGCTATCTCACCTATGCAATGAGTGTGATTGTTTCTCGGGCGCTGCCTGATGTAAGAGATGGGCTTAAACCGTCTCAGAGACGTATTCTGGTCGCCATGAACGATCTTAACCTCTCACCAGGAGCTCATCGCGTAAAATGCGCAAAAATCGCCGGGGACACTTCTGGTAATTACCACCCGCACGGTGAAGGAGTTATCTATCCCACACTGGTTCGTATGGCTCAGGAATGGAACATGCGGCATGTTTTAGTGGATAAACAGGGTAACTTTGGTTCCATTGCCGGCCTGCCTGCTGCTGCAATGCGATATACCGAAGCGCGCATGTCCTCGGCCGCCAGCTTGATGCTGGAAGACATCAAACTCGACACCGTCGACTTCACCCCCACCTATGATGAAACGCGCACGGAACCTACTGTCTTACCGGCCAAATTCCCTAACTTATTGGTCAATGGTACAAGTGGTATCGCGGTGGGCATGGCCACCTCAATACCCCCTCATAACCTTCGAGAAGTTTGCGATGCACTGATTACTCTAATCGATGATCCAGATACTCCAATCATGGATTTATTAGAAATTGTACAGGGCCCTGATTTTCCAACGGGGGGAACCATTTGTGGGCGCAGTGGGATTCGCAAGGGTTACCTAACTGGGCGCGGTACGGTGATTGTTCGCGCGAAAGCCAGTATTTCAGAACTCGATCGTGGGCGTTCGAGAATTATCATCTCAGAAATTCCTTTTCACCAAAATCGAGACCGCGTTGTTGAAAAGATTGCCGGACTGGTTAATGACGGACGCGTCAAAGGGATTTCTGGTATCCGCGACGAGTCGGATCTCAAAGAACCCGTTCGAATCGTGATCGATATTAAACGTGATCAAAACCCTGATGTTGTACTCAATCTTTTGTACAAATATTCTAACCTTCAGGAAACAATTTCGATCATCCTGTTAGCTTTGGTAGACGGGAAACCTCGCACTCTGAATCTAAAAGAGATGCTGGAAGAGTATATTCGCCACCGAGTGGAAGTCATTCGTCGACGTACTCAGTTCCTGTTGGCTAAAGCACGTCGTAGAAAGCACGTGGTTGAAGGTCAGCTAATCGCGCTGGCAGACATTGATGAAATCATCAAAATTGTCCGCAACTCAAGCAGCCACGCCGATGCCAAAACCAGACTAATGGGAATCGAGTGTCCTGCCTCGATGCTGCAGCGAGCTTTGGGTGATACTGGTTTCGAACAATTCCAACTAGAGCGTGGAGCCGCTGAGGTTTACCACTTAACGGCTGTTCAAGCTGATGCAATCCTCAGAATGACACTCAGTCAACTGGTCAATCTGGAACAGGAAAAGCTCGGAGATGAACATGGGAAACTGCTCGTCGAAATCACCGGTTATCTGGAAATACTGGGTGATCGTCAAAACATTCTGGACATTATTAAAAATGACCTGACCACCATTCGTGATAAGCATGGTGATGACAGGCGGACTGAAATTTCCAATCTGGAACTTGGTAATGTCAATATGGATGACTTGATTACAGAAGAAACCATGGTGGTTTCAATCAGTCACCGCGGCTACATCAAGCGTATTCCTTCGAGCACTTATAAAGCACAACGCCGGGGCGGTAAAGGACTCAAAGGAGCCACTGTCGAAGAGGAAGATCCCATTCAGCACCTCTTTGTAGCCAGTACCCATGCCTACCTGCTCTTCTTCACCACCAAAGGAAAAGTCTACTGGCAGAAAGTCTATGGCATACCTGAATTAGGTCGTGGTAGCAAAGGTCGAGCTGTTATTAATCTGCTCAATCTTGATGAAGGTGAAAAAATTCTGGATTGCATTCCTGTCCGTGACTTCAACCTCGATGATCACTACCTGGCAATGGCAACTCGTCAGGGCCTTGTTAAAAAGACCGACCTATCGTCCTATAGTCGTCCCAAAAAGGGCGGAATCATTGCTATCAAGCTAAAAGATGATGATGAACTGGTCGACGTTGCCGTGGTCAAACCCGGAGATGAAATAGTACTTTCCACTGCGGAAGGTATGGCAATTCGCTTCGCTCAGGAAGATGCTCGCCCAATGGGCCGTAACACCTCCGGTGTTAAGGGAATTAAAATTCAGGCTGGTGATTCGCTGGCTGGAATGGTTGTTGCTGATCCGAATGCCGACCTGCTAACAGTGTGCGAAAATGGCTATGGTAAACGAACTCCATTTGGCCCCAATCGTGACGATGTTGATGGTACGGAATCGTCCAGTAAAGTCTATCGAACTCAGAATCGTGGTGGTAAAGGCCTGCGAGACATTAAAGCGACTGAACGCAATGGAAAAGTGGTCGACATCATCCGAGTCGATGACGAGGACGAAGTTCTTATGATGACTAAAGGAGGTAAGATTCAACGTATTCGCGCCGAAGAAATTAGCGTCGTGGGCCGAAATACACAAGGTGTTCGAATCATGAAAACTGACGATGATCAAATTGCAGCCGTGGTTCGCATCCCTCCCGAAGAAATCAGTGAAGAGGATGAAGCAGCAGCTCAAATTGTTGACGACTCTCCAATTTCAGAAACATCTGAAGAACCGGATGCTTCCACCGACCAACCGTCCGAAGAATAATTATCCTCCATCGTCTCCTACGGGCGCGGTTTACAACCTTGCCCCTAGGAGCCTTTCCACCTCCTTGTAATGAAACCTATGTCTGGGATCGCACTTATAACCGGAATCACCGGCCAGGATGGCGCCTATCTGGCAAAGTTACTACTTCAAAAAGGCTATCAAGTTCATGGAATGATGCGTCGCAGTAGTACCGAAACAATGGAACGGATCGCTGACATTCGTGATTCAATCACAGTACATCAAGGCGATCTACTTGATCAACTCTCTCTGGTTCGCCTGATGGATGAGGTGCAGCCTACGGAAGTTTATAACCTCGCAGCGCAAAGTTTCGTGCCGACAAGCTGGTCACAACCAATTCTAACGGGTGAAACAACCGGTCTCGGTGTAACTCGAGTGCTGGAAGCAATCCGGCAAGTCAATCCTGATATCCGGATGTATCAAGCCAGTAGTAGTGAAATGTTCGGAAAGGTACAGGAAACCCCTCAAACTGAAACGACACCGTTTTACCCTCGCAGTCCTTACGGCGTTGCCAAAGTCTATGGTTACTGGATCACGATTAATTACCGTGAAAGCTATGATATCTTCGCCTGCAACGGAATCCTATTTAACCACGAATCACCACTGCGAGGACTGGAGTTCGTCACTCGAAAGATTACCGATGGTGTAGCAAGAATCAAGCTGGGAATACAAAACGAATTACTGCTGGGAAACCTTGATGCCAAACGGGATTGGGGATTTGCTGGCGACTTCGTCCATGCTATGTGGCTCATGTTACAGGCGAACAAACCTGATGATTACGTCATCGCTACAGGTGAACAACATTCCGTTCGTGATTTTTGTAAGATCGCTTTCGGAACGGTCGGGTTAAATCTGGAAGACTATGTAGGCATCGACCCAAGGTTTTATCGTCCTGCTGAAGTGGAAACATTACTGGGTGACCCTGCGAAAGCCAAAACAAAGCTTGGGTGGGAACCTCAGGTCACTTTTGAGCAACTGGTAACCATGATGGTCGAAGAAGATATCAAGCGGATTGAACGCGAAATAAAATTGGAAAGCTAAGGTAGCAGGAAGAGTGTCGTGCGTGCGGTTGTCACAGGTGCAAACGGATTCGTCGCTGGCCATCTCATCGACCATTTATTGGACGAAGATGATACAGTCTTGGCATTTACACGCACTAACAACTGCCAACTAGCACTCTCGGAACAGTTGAACACGGGGGTCTGGGACATCACCACTCCCGCTTCCGTTGGCATCGTCCAGCAAATTCGTGAATTCAACCCGGAGGTCATTTACCATCTGGCTGCCATCAGCGTTCGCTCTCGCTGCGGTGCCACAGAACCGTCTGAGGAAGCTACCCTGGTCAATGTTCAAGGTTCACGCCATATTGCCGAATGCTGCCTGTTGCTTCCTCACGTTCCGAAACTGATATTCACCAGTAGCGTCTATGTCTATGGCTCTTCGTATGACCGAATCACCAGAGTCAACGAAGCAAGTGAAGTTTGTCCAGACAATGGTTATGGCATCAGCAAGCTAATGGCGGAGCATGCACTGCTGAAGTACGGTGAGACACTGCCACTGATCATTGCCCGGGCCTTTCAACACACAGGGCCACGGCAAAGAGGTTCATTATTAATTCCTGAATGGGTTCACAAACTACAAAGAGAACCGTCTCCACTAGAGGTTTATAACCTTCAAACCTGGATCGATTACTCAGATGCCCGCGATGTTGCCAGAGCTTATCGAATTCTGGCTCAGGAAGCCCCAACAGGTCAGATCTATAATGTCGGAAGTGGCACAGCGGTACAATCCGGTGAGATACTGCATACTTTACAAGCTATTTTGGGGACGTCAAAGCAAGCCACTGAATCTAACCCTGGGGAAAATTTCCTACCGATAGCGGATATCCAAAAAATCCAGTCACAAACAAGCTGGCAACCTGAGTATGTACTCCAGCAGACACTTCAGGATTTTGTAAACGAATTCAACACTTAAGGCTCATACAGTGTGTGGACGCTTCACCTTACAGACCTCACTAGACACACTAGGAGAGCATTTTCTGTTTGATATCCCTGCTGATATCACTCTGGCGCCCAAATGGAACATCGCTCCAACTCACAGTATTGCCACATTACTTTGGAATCAGGGGAAACGGCACTATGGCCGTATGCACTGGGGCCTTATCCCTCGCTGGGCTAAAGATAATTCAAGGGCCGCTAAGATGATCAACGCTCGTTGTGAGACCATTCGTGAAAAGCCTTCGTTTCGGGAACCCTTCAAGAAACAACGTTGTTTAATTCTTGCCGACGGATACTACGAATGGAAACCGGATAATCCTTCCAGACAACCTGTCTACATCCATCATCGTGAACATCGTCCCTTCGCCTTCGCCGGACTCTGGGAAGTCTGGTCACCTCCCAACAGACAGTCTGGTGGACGGAGGTGGTGGACTGTCACGATCATCACCACCGATGCGAACGAAATGACAAGTCATTGGCATCACCGTATGCCAGTTATTTTAAGTCCCGAAGACTACGATCGTTGGCTCGACCCAACCAACGACGCCTTGGACTCATTGCATCAATTGCTAATTGAACCCGCAGAGAAGAATCAGATGAGCGACTTCGAAATAACCCCTGTTTCTACGCGGGTCAATCGGATCATCCATGATGATCCGGACTGTATCAAGCCAGATGCTACTCAGCAGGAATTGTTCTGAGAGTATAGTAAGCTTCAGCCGGGAAGAAGATGCTATCTTCTGCCGTTAGATTACGGATCTTAACGTCGTATACAAATCCCTCTCGCAACGCCTCTAGATTTAATTGTACGGACATCCTGTCTTCAGCCACGACAACAGATGTAATGCGATCAGTTTGTCTGTCCCGATCTCCACCACCGTATGAAGTTGTGGAAACTCGAGTTGCCGACTGTACCGAGTAGTTTTCCAATTCTGAAGCTCGTTGCAGATCCACGACGGTTGTGAAGAGTATTTTAAAACCTTTAGCATTAGCTCTTACCTCAGCAATTCCTGCCGGCAATTCAGCTGATGCAAAGTCCATTTTGGCCAGTGTGCCAATATTATTTGCACCTCCCCAGCCACTATCGCGAATAGAAGCAACATAAAGTTCCCCGGCTGGTGATACAGCAACTGCCAGCGGCCCAAGCAACGGCTCCCCCTCTTTGGGCTGATCTAAAGTTAAAGGATAGGCTGCTCCTTGCATCGTATCACCGACTTTTTGAAAGCTCATACGAATCAGTCTGCGAGTATCATATTCACAGCCCACCAGATGACCTTCAAATCGCCCAAAAATATTTCGACCCTCAGAATTTCTAGCTGTCGACGGCGTTTCAAGAAAGCAAATTCCATTGACGCTACGCGTCCATGGATGGGGAAGATCAATGGCAGGCGGTGTCAGGGGAGGCCGTTGATCACCTACTCGTTCCAGCTTGTTGATAAATCCAAAATGCTTACCTTGGACTACATGATTGATCTCGTTATACGGATTGTAATTTCCTTGATTATCCGACACATACAAATGTCCCGCAACATTTCGCGCCAACCCCATAGGAAAACGATGCCCTTTGGTATAAGTCATTACCTTAAACAAATAGGGATTTGTTTTAGTAGGTTTGCGGGGCACCAAATGTAGCACCTGGCCCCGCAAATGGGCGGCCGCTTGACTGCGATCGTCCTGCTGGCAAGCGGTCGTGATAAAGTATCCTCCCTTGCCATCAGAGACCGGTCCTACTGTCCAGTCATGGTAATCTGCGGTATGCCCCCAGCCTGCTGCAACCGTTTGGACTTTCTCAAAATACCCATCGGAGTCACGATCGAACATTCTCAATAGCGCGTATTTATTCACAACGTCTACATACTCTTTCTCTGCACGAACACCGTAAGGTGCAGCAAGTTCGTGAACGCCAATACTAAGTTGATCTTCCAGTCCGTCTTGATCGGTATCGACAGCTTTCCAAACACGGCCTTTGAGAGAAGTGATCCAAAGACTTCCATCCGGGGCCCAATCAATCCCTGTTGGCATAAATTCGTCAAAGAAAGGAAGGCGAGTGGTGACAACGCCTGGTATGACATGAAGTTGAGTTGGTTCCGGCGGTGCAATTTTGGCATCCAGAGGGGGGAAACGATCCACTTCCAAATTGCTTAAAAACTGAATTCTCAGCGTCTTTTCGTCGCCAATCAAACCATAGTATTGATCATCAATAATAATGGGTCTGGCAGGAATTTGAACCCAACGGCTACCCTCTTGTCCGGCAACTACCAATCTAAACTCTGAATCTAACTCTTGAAGCTCAAGCGTCTTTGGGGCGATTCCAAGGAGGGGCTTAAATCCGAGTGGGACATTCTCTACATGAACTACACGTTCAATACCAGCCTGCCCATCTCGTTGATCATCTTTCCAAATTTCATACAAGTCCTGCGTTACAGAAACCCAGTATACTTTCCCCTGTAGATCGAATTTGAATCTCTGAGTCAGCCGTAGATAATCTTCCCTTTGCTCCCAACTATCCAAACTCGTGGCGAATTGGCCGGTCCGTTCTGGAAAAAGGATCTTTCCCTCATCATCAATAAGCTGAAAATCCGGAACTCCCTTAAAACCATCTTTTAGACTTAAGCCACTCCAACTCTCACCGGCTGTCTCCCAAAACCAAACCTTACCTTTCGTTCGCTGGCGGGCTATATCTCCCTGCCACCATCCCAAAAAACTTCCTGCCTCCATATCCCACATGAGATTGTGACGATTTCGCAGGCCAATTAAAGCCGGTTTTATGTATTGCACACCATGATGGAAGACAACATCGGTAAGTACCTTGGCACCCTGATCAACACCACGAGCGCCTGATTGTCTAGCAATACGCACTGCACCAGGGGTGGGTGGTTCAAAGCCTTCCTGATTCAATATTTCCCAGACAGCATCCAATTGATGCGGCAAATGATTATCCAGTACACCACGGACCGCCAACTGTACAGAGGGCATTTCCATCCGTGGCACCATTCTCGCGGGATTACTAACCCAGCGACTAAACCAGACTTTACGAATACGACGACTGAGCAATGTTAAGTCTGGCCCTTTGGCATTCAAGGGAGCTTTGGGAGGGATAACGCTCCCCACCTGATGACAACTAGTGCAACCGAAACCATCGGTTGTAACTAATCGGCTTCCGGCCTGGTGCAACTCGTCCTGACTAGGCTTCGATTCGACGGGAGTATGATGGAGGGCGATATAAGAATCATCCACTCTATCTTTCTCTACAAACCATCCTATCAATTCCTTCAGTTTTTCCTCGCTGAATCCAAATTGAGGCATACGCACTTCAAGCCACGGCCTTCTCCCTGCGTCTTTCCGTTCAATGGCTGCTTTTAATGCCTGATCATGCAACTTATCACCCACGCCATTTAATGATGGAGGCGTTAACGCCGGCCTGAGACGCTCCAATCCCGGGATGCCTTTAGCAATCCTGTCCAGACTCTCTACAATTCCAGGCTGCTCATGGCGAGCATGACATTGAAAGCAGTTATTTTGGCGAACTAGTAGAGCTTGCGTTGTATCTGAATGAGATGACTTTACGTGAGTATAAAAGTCGACGAGAGATTTCCGATCCCCTTCGGAAAGAAAGTAAGCCGGCCGTTGATTTTGAGTAGCAAGGCTATCCAAACACCCAAGCGTATCCTTGAAGTTCAACTTGATTTTATCTTCGTTCTCTTTCTTTTCGTGGCAATTTGCACAGCCTGACTCACGATAGATCTTCCTGCCTTGTTCGGCAAACGACTCATTAAGTACATATTCTTCCAATACGAGTGTCGCTGGAAGTGGCTGCAGGCTTTTTAAGTACGCAATAATATTTTGTTCTTCCTGGTCACTCAGCGACACCTTAGGCATACGATGATGGGGATTTACTTCTGCCGGATTCCTGAACCAGCGAATCCAGAAATCCTCTTTGCGTTTCAGTGTGATCTTATCGAGGTTTCCCCCATCGAATAACTCCGAATTTCCCAGCGTATCTGCCTGATGGCAAGCTACACATCCCACCGATGAAAATACCGATTTCCCTGCCTGGACATCACCTTCTCCCAGCAATTCACCTACCGGCTTTGGATTAGTGGAATTTTGAAAAAGATAGGCCGCGATGGACTTCGCCTGTTGATCGCTGAATCCAAAAGCAGGCATCCGATGAATGAGAGTCTCACCCGTTTCCGCCATTTGAGGAAGTGTCTTCTGCTTCAGTCGTTCAACCAGCCATGCCGGCTTTATAAAGTCTCTAAAATGCGTCAGTGAAGGCGCCAAGCCCAGGGAATCCTGAGTGACTGGGGACTCATGGCAACGCGCACACCGTAAAGCATGAGCTAATTCTTCACCGCGCCCAAAATGGTCTTTAACGGTGTTCTCTGTTGGATGAAATAGAAATTGATTTCCAACCGGCTCTAACTTGAAAGACGGCCCCTGCCAAAAAAGCTTTAGCCTGCCACCGTTGACGGGCGATTTATATGACAGCTTGATTGGGTGCCAGCCAAATTCCAATTCTACTGGCCCCGTCGTTAATAGCCCCTGAGGACCGGATTTCTCTGATAGTTTTCGACCGGCAAAGTCCAATTCAATTTCTCCGTCTGATTCGACAAACAGAGTATACTGACCCACAGATTGTAAAAAGATCAGGCCTGTCCAATGTGCTTCAAATTGCGTTGTTTCTAAACGAGCGTCAGCGGTCTGGTCTCGCCAGTCGAATGACAGAGAATGATCAATGCGCGTGAGCGAATTCCCTGCCTGATCGGCATAACGCCCAATCCAGCCAGGTAGGTATTCTTCTGCCAACTCATCAAGAATCTCCTGACGATTATTTTGAGCAATGGCATTCTCGGCAGATAAAAAAAAGCTCAGCATGCAAGAAAGGCATACTATGAAAAGTGGTCGTTGCATCACTCTATATGGTTGCATAACGAAACGCTTACCCTCGAGGTACACCGGCAAGCAAAAAAGCCTTGGAAATATTCTCGTAACAAACTTTAATGGCAGCCTGTGGATCATATCCTGGTTGACTCCATACCATTCCGGAAACTTCACAAGAAATATCACCGCGATAGCCTAATGCGTAGAATTGCTTGATCAACTTCGCAAAATTGATAGTACCTGCTGTTCCCGGAAGTTCAAAACGGAACCCTCCATCGTCTTGTTTGACAGTATCTTTCACCGCAATATGGGCGGTTTTCTTAGCTGCTTGCTTAATTGTTGGTACGAGCTCAAGGCCCGTGTATATGTAGTGGCTATAATCGTACACCATTCGGAGACGCTTTGGGTGTTTCAGTTGGTTCATAATCCAGAGAGCTTTTTCCGGGGTATCCATCCCTCCACCACGATGGGGTTTAATACAGATGAGAGTGGGCGAACCTTGCGTCTGTTCCACCCATCGTCCAATCTGTTCAACGAAAAGACTTCTCCTGTTCTCCCAGTCACCTCCCCCCAGTACCGTCTGAATGACCACCTCTTTTTCTTCAGTGATATCCGACACAAATTCAGCCGTTCGTTGAATCCGAACCAAATTTGCATCGTTGATCTTTTCACTTTCCTGAGGGGTCGTATGTTCCATGATCGATGTCAACTTTAACCCTGTATCGATCAAAGCTTTGCGGATAATCTTCCGTCTTTCAACTGAAACCTTCTCAGGAGCAGCATCAAATCCTTTCGTGCAGGTGATTTCAATGGCATCGTAGCCTGTCTTTGCAAGTATTGGAATCACTGCTTCGGTTGTGATTCCTCGCGAACCGTACGTACTAAACCCAAGCGTCATTGAATCACTAGCTTCAGCTGCAGTCACGGGAAGATGTGCCATCATGGCGGCGGCTGCCGTGGTCGCTAACGAACTATGGATGAAATACCGGCGATCTTGTGGGTCAAACTTTGTCTGCATGGCCTTCATGGCTTTGATTAAATCGAAAAGAGGCAAGCCATCATTATACTGCAATTGAACACGTGACGATTGAACATGAACTGGAAGTTGATGACGTAAACTTACCGACGGGCCAACTGCACAACAACCGCCAAGAAACCAATACCAGCTAACACGGTGCGGATTTGCTGTAATAGCGTTTCTCCGGCCAGTTGTTTCCAGCCAATCACTGTTTCATTAGACTCCAATGATTCAGGACTTAGATCAATTCCGGTAGTCCTATCAATTACTCTCTCTGGCTGATCCGTTGACGAGAACTGACTCACATCTCTGGTACTTCCTTCTACTTGAAGCTCTTCTGACGTATCAGCAGCAGATTGGGCATCTTCATCCTGTTGTGCCGTCGGAAATTGAGAATCATATTCAATCTGCTTGCCCGGAGTTTCAGGTAATTCCGAAACCTGTATTTCCGATTCCTTCGGCTCCAAAGCTTGCGATTCAAAATAACTCTGATCCACTAATATTGCCTCTCCCTCTGCTGGCTCGATCGCAGGTTCAGAAGACCTGGAGTCGGGGCCTTTTTCAACCACCTGATCCTCAATTGTCGTTAAAGATCCGGCCGTTTTTGGCAGCGGAGCAATACTCGGATTCGGACTGACTGCAATGCCGGCTACGGCATCTTCATCCATCGAGTCATTTTTGGCGGCAATTCCCTCGTGATCATCCACGCCGGTATTGCCGGAAGTGTTTGGGGAATGCTGATTTACAGCGGTTTGATCGACCGTTAACCCAGTTATTTTAGCTTTGGGCTGTGAACTCTCTGCCGCAGATGCTGAAACGGGCGATTCATTCGAAGGCAATTCAACGGACTGTTTCTCGACAGCAGACTTTTGCATTCTTCCAACAACCGGGTCAAGAAATTTTTTAACCCGCCCGCTATAACTACCAGCCGTCGTTCTCCATCCTGCCCCGAACAGAACACCTGCCAGTTCTCCGTCCTGATTAAAAATCGGACCGCCGGAATCTCCCTGTCTTGCCACGGCTTTTAGCTCCACCATTTCATGAGGCTGGCTTAAGCCTGGAGAAACATATTGAGAACAAATCCCCGAGACCGCGCGGTATCGGCCTGAACCGTAGCCGGCAATAGTCAATTCATCACCTGACTGTGGCGCCTTTTTTGTAATCTGTACAGCATCTATCGATGGACTCCAGATGAGTAATGCTGCCAAATCCCAGGTTGGATCACTTGCCACGACTTTGGCAGAGGAGCGAAAACCATTTGGAAATGAGACTAGAATTTCTTCTTTTGAATCTCTGATGACATGGTGATTCGTAACCAGCAGAGCATGTTTACCCTGTTTGTAAATTAATGTACCTGAGCCAAAAGATGCAGCATTTGTTTCCAAAGACATAATCCTGGCAACTGCAGGATGAGGTGTATCCGGGGAAATCTCTGCCGCACTAACACGAGGGACGGACAAACTGAGAACCAAAGCAGCGAGGAAGCTACCAAGCACGGCATGGCGAATGATAGAAATAATGTGGATGTGTCGTTTCATAATACTGAGCCCCTCAATCCATGAGTTACAAAAGGGACTCGACGCATCCATTCGCCGATAGATTCTATTAATAGGTATCTATCGTATCGGCCAACTGCAGCAATGAATCTTCAGATTTTTCCATCNACAAGCAGAACCGGTATGACTGCTATAATCGGCGANAGAAAAAACGACTATCTTGCNCTTCACTTGANCGCNCGGTTTGGTTGACCGTAGTTAGAAAAGCTCTTTGAGGGGCTTCCCATCAATGATTGAGAAGTTAGGGCGTCCTTTTTCATCTTCATAGGTAACATCCAAAGGGATTCCCATATGCTTATAAATCGTCGCTCCGATATCTCCCGGAGTAATTGGACGGGTCCGGACATCACTGCCATCACGCTCACTCGATCCAATCACCTGACCATGTCGCAGACCACCACCGGCCAAGCACATACTCATGACAACCGGCCAGTGGTTCCGTCCGTCCACACTTTCCTGAGTACCAATATTTGGAGTACGGCCAAATTCGCCCATCGCTATCACCAAGGTGTCATCTAATAGCCCACGCTGCTCTAAGTCCGTAATCAGGGTGGTGTAGAAGTGATCAAATAATGGTAATAACGGCCCCAGTCCTTTACTGATACCACCGTAAACTCCTCCTGGAATACCGTGATTATCCCAGGTGCCGGAAGCGGTGTGGTGACTAAGATCAAGCGTTACAAAACTAACTCCAGCTTCAACAAGCCGGCGAGCAATTAAGACTTGCTGGCACCACAAATGGTCTCCATATAAGTCGCGGTACTTTTGTGGTTCACGGGTAATATCAAAAGCTTCCTGAGCTTTACGACCTAAAAGCATATCTGCCGCCTGCTGGCCGTACTCGTCATAAGCATCCATATCACCCTGAATGTCCAGCCCACTCTTCATGCGATCAAACTGTTTCACAAGCTTACGACGATTGTAAATACGATCGACGGTCAGTCCGGAAGGCATTGCAAACATATCTGCGCCTGACATTTGGCCGGTATTCACACCGACATTTGTATAGACGGGCAATCGGCAGGCTTTATTAGCCAGAAACGGATTATACTTTCGGCCTAAGTAACCAGCATAGCCGACATGGGAATGATGCTTCTCAAATGCCACATAAGCTGGCATCGACGGATCGTTGGCTCCCTTTTGCTTCGCAATGATTGATGCGAAGCAAGGGATTCGATCTCCCTTAGGATTCGTCCGAGGCGCTGCTGTACGATCACCAGTCTGCATAACCTTGTTAGGTTGGTGGTTACTACCCCGGCAATCCACGCTACGAAGAATGGATATCTTATCAAGCAGCGCAGCCTGCTTGGGCAAATGCTCACAAAGATGGACACCAGGCAATCTCGTACTGGTCACACCAAAGGGTCCACGATTTTCATACGGACGGTCCGGCTTGGGATCCCATGTATCAATATGCGATGGTCCACCAGCCATCCAAAGGAGAATAACACTTTTACCTTTACTTGATGGTCGACCTACCGAATTAGCCAAGGCATGATTTTTCAATAACCCTGGTAGCGATAAGCCGGCCAATCCCGCCATACTCGCTTTCAACATACCTCGACGGTCATGCAGTACCAATCCTTCACGGGTACGACCATGAAGCGACGTGAAAGCATGTCGCTTATGTTGAGGAAAATGAGCAGAGGTCATAACGGCATTTCAGTTTGATTTTTTAACACGCTGAACTTGCTTAGTGAATACGTAAGCACTACCTTCAGATTATCGGCTAGGATCAATTAGAGCAATAAATATTATCTTGAATCGTTCCTTGTCATCCCGTCAAGAAGAGGGGGCTTTTCTTTGGAGTAAACACAATGCAGTCGATCGTCGATATTCGTAAAAATGTCCCCAGTGGCACAATTGTGATGAACAATCCATTGCAGGCCAATGCAATTCCAACCTTTGGGTACTTACAACTGCGTCAAGCTTTGGATGATCTGCATCAGGAAAAAAACGTTCGTGCAATTATCCTAACCGGTTCCGGGAATGTGTTCTCTGCCGGAACCGATTTGAAACAATTGAATACGGAATTACAACGGGAAGCGCAGGCGTCGCATCAGGATATTGAGTTATTAAACGAATTACTGCTGGCTATGTTACGATTTCCAAAACCCATCATTGCGGCTTTAAATGGCCCGGCTATCGGATCCGCTGCCGCCTTAGCTCTGGCATGTGATTTTGTGATCGCTGCTAAACAGGCGACGCTTCAGCTGTCAGAAGTTAAACTAGGACTCGCCGCTGGAAGTGCTGTCACTATGCTGAATTTCCGAGCAGGTGCTGCGATCGCCACACGATACTCGATTACGGGAGAACCCCTCTCCGCAGAAGTCGGCTTGCAGATGGGGCTGATACATGATGTCGTGGAAGCAGAACTCGTTTGGGCTCGTGCTCACGAATTAGTCCTTGAGATTGAGTCGACCTCATCACAATCTATTCAAATGACAAAGCGTTTGCTCAATGAATCTTTAGCCGATCAACTCGAAACTCAACTTCAGGTCAGTGGTGCGATGACTGCGGCAGCTCGCACGACTTCCCACGCAAATGTGGGGATCAGCGCTTTTCTCAGGAAGGAAACTCCGGAGTGGGATTAGTTTCTACCGAAAGCAATTAAGCGTACGTCTGTAGATCTTCTTTCGTCAGCCGTCCATCATGCAATGCAGATGCGACGAGTACGCCGTCACAACTCGACTCAAGTCTGGCAAGATCGGCTACCGAGTTCACGCCCCCGCCTGTAATTAACTCCAATTCGGGATATTTTTGCTTGAGTTGCCTGCAAAGATCCAGCGTTGGAGTACCCTGCCCCACTCCAACGGCGGCAAGGTCTAAAACAATCGCCGTGCTGACACCTAACTCTACAACCTGCTGTGCAATTTGGATCGAAGTAGCCTGCATCCAACCTGCACTTACATCGGCTGGCAAAAGCGGCAGACCATTTTTCAAATCCAGACTAAACACTAATCGCTCAGGCCCAACCACTTTCAGAAGAGCCTCCAAACTCGATATGTCCGGACAACACTCCAACCCAACAATGATACGGTCAAGAAAATCTAACGAGAGACTAGATTGCAATGAGTTTAACTTTTCCACTGATGAGAATCCGGCATCGAGCCAAATGCGATAGTGCAAACTCTGGAGGCTGAGCAGCACATCAATATTTGGCGCATCTCGTTCAATGCCGTCTAGATCAGCAACGTAATATTCAGTAATACCAAATTGCTTATCGAACGCTTCACAAATCGAATATGCATCCGAGTTCGGAGTAAGAATGCTTTTCACCGGCTGATAACTGTCTCTCTGGCCAGCAATACCGCGAACAACTTCGCCACTTAACACATCCAATACAGGAATGATGCGCATTAAGGCTTGTCCTTATGAAAGGCATCGTAACAAGAGAAAGCTCGCACTTTACAGTGGGAAGTCGTCTTCGGCGGCCTGTTGCGCGTAGATCGGCATGTGGCGATAGTAAACTTCCAAAATCATCGTCGCCAGAGCTGTATTGTAAAGACGCCCACCGACTCGAGCCCCATGGCCTGCACCCATATTCCAGCTACCAGTATTTGCACATTGACCTTTTCCAGTTTCCTGAGTCGCCACCAAGTGATCACGCATAGTTTTGTTCCATTTATCCCATAGTGGGCCACCATGGTGTCGCATAACCTGCGTTGCATAGTAGTTAAAATACATATCGCCCTTACTAGGAGCCCATTTAGAAATGGTCTCAACCCCCCTAATTAAAGCGGGTTCATCTTTCTTCCAACCTAAGTACATACGACAAAGCAAACCAACAGCCGTTGTTGCATGTCCACCACCAGGGGAGGTATACCCATAGGTTGCCCCACTATTTGCCTGAACACTATCCAGAAATTTGTAGCACCCGGCAATCGTGTTTTTAGGAACATTCAAATAGGCCATATGCCCACTTTTCAGAGCCATCAACTGCCAACCAACAACGGAAGTGTCACCTGCCTGACGAGGTTTATAACGCCAACCACCACCGACCGGATCCTGAGCATAGGTAATAAAGTTAAGAGACATCTGCGCAGGTGCCATCAATTGGCGATCTTTCGTCATCGCAAACGCTTCAGTTAATGTGATTGCACATAGACCGTGGGAATACATTCGACCGCCCGCATCTGTCAAATCACCAGTGGCGCCATTCACTTTCATGCTACGGGTAAGATAATACAAACCAGCCTCTACCTGTTTTTTGTACTCACCTTTCTTATGGGTGTTGCCGGCTCCCAGGAATGGGAGCAATGCCATCGCCGTAGCCCCATTGAACGATGTTTTCAGGGTTCCAATATTGCCACAAGTACAATTACGACGACCGTCAGCAGTATGGTCAAAGCTCCAACCTCCATCCGGATTCTGGTGATTAGCAATCCATTTGAGTGCCATAGCCACCGCTGCTTCACTTTCTTTGGTTCCACCATACTCACGTACCATAGCGCCTCGAGCTTCAGCCCCTCTTCCCGATAGTCCTGAACCAACCACTGACTCGGTTGATGACAGCAGGTCTGTTTGCGGAGCGACCTGATTGGCAATATTTTCAAATTCAACAGAAGCCACTGGTGCTTCCACATCATCTGCAATTTCGATTTCTTCGACTTCCGACACATCCTCAATCGGATTAACTTCCGTTTCCACTTCAAGTGTTTCTGTAGGAGTAATCTCTACAGGCTCATCAATTGGTTCCGTCAGGTCGTCTACAATTTCTTCAATCAAATTATTTTTTGTCATCACGGAAGTCAAAGACGGCATTTCTTCAACCGGAGCGACAAGTACCATCAATCCAAGAACGACCAAAATGACCGTGTGAACTGCAAGACTAAACATCCAACTTGGAACAGCCTGAAATAACAAGAAGTTACTTCCACGCGCAGATTCCTTATCCGCAGCAGGGTCTTCGGCCGGAGCAGGGTCTTCAGCCGGAGCAGCCGCCACAGGTTGTGCATCCGTCGCAACGGAAGCTACTAATGCTGGCTCTACCGGAGGAGTTACCTGAGGTACCGCCGGTGGAACCTGAGGAGGCTGGTCTTCGTTAGGGACTTGATTTGGATCGTTTACTTCTGACATATTCTCTATCCTTCGTGAACAAGCTAAAAACGCACTTGCTCATTTACAAATCTGCTCATCGCTAAATGGCAGTTCTTCTCTACTCTTAAAAATATCGGAAAATCCGCAAAAATCAAGCATTACATTTTGTATCTAAACGGCAGTTGGAGGCTAGAAAATGAGGTTTTTCTGCTACAGAGTATCATTCCATAACCTGTCGAGATCTGATAGTACGAACAAGCCTCAATTATCCACCACTGCGACAGTTGTGTAACCCATCTTGTAAAGTCATCTAAAAACCAGAAGATTGCCCGTTGTCAAAGCCCAGTCAGCACGACTAAAATAGTCCTTTAATCAGTAAATAACCCTAAATTGGTTAGTTTGAAATATCATTCACGGCACCAGAATTACATAAGGTGATCCCATGGCAGGTCGAAGTAAAAAGAAAGCTGAAACTATCTTCCTCGTTTGTGAAGAAACGGGTGATTATAACTACGCAGTGAAACGTAAACCTGGCGGCGAAAAACTATCGCTCAAGAAGTACAGTCCTCGTCTGCGGCGTCACACTGTACACGTAGAAAAGAAAAAATAGGAAATCTCCATTAGAGGGACATGAGTGATGTGGTCCTTCGGTGAGACTCTATAGTCGATGAGATCTTATATTGAATCGGCAAAAAAACAGATGCGAACAGGTTCATGACTGGGTAAACTAGTCCTGAACCTTTTTTATTGGTAGCACGCGATCCTGAAGATCGGTCATTCAAAGCACGGATGGTTTGGATAATGCAAAAACGTTGGCGAATACTCCCCTTTGATCCTGATCAGGTAGAGCAGCTGGAAGCTCAGGCTCAAATCCCCACAGTGGTAGCCATGCTCTTGTTGAATCGAGGTATTGATCGTGCGGATGACATTTCCTCGTTTATCGAAGCCAAGCTCTCAGGTCTACGCGACCCTGAAAACCTACCTGGAATCCCGGAAGCGTCTGCACTGATCTATCAGGCAGTTAAAGACGGCAAGAAGATTCTTATTTATGGTGACTACGATGCTGATGGGATGACTGCCTCGGCTATCCTCTATCGCTGTCTAAACCTACTGCAAGCAAACGTGGCCTATTTTGCGCCCAATCGCATGTCGGACGGATATGGTCTGAGTGCCAACCAAATCAGACGTCATCACGATCAGGGATTCGAATTCATCATATCCGTAGATTGTGGCATTGCGAACGCCGATGAGATTGCCGTCGCAAAAGAACTTGGCATGCAGGTCGTAGTGACTGACCACCATGAATTTGCAGACCGCTTACCTGAGGCAGATGCGATTGTACATCCGAGACTACCGGAAACGGACTATCCTTTTGGAGGTCTGTGTGGAGCAGCCGTAGCTCTAAAATTAGCCTGGGCATTGTGCAAGCTGGACAGCGAAGCAACACGCGTAAAGCCCGCTCACCGCGACTTTCTAATGATGGCAGTGGGTATAGCAGCGATTGGTACCGTGGCTGACGTCGTCCCTTTGCAAGACGAAAACCGTATTCTTGTCACGCATGGTCTGCGAAGCCTCAAAAACCGACCTCCGCTTGGCTTAGCAGCCTTGATGAAACTGACCGGTCTGGCCAACAAGAAACAATTTGATGCTCAGGACATCGGTTTTAATATCGGCCCCCGACTGAATGCTGCCGGTCGTTTAGGACAAGCGCCCTTGGGGGTGGAATTACTTGTTACCGATGATCAACAACGAGCTCAGGAACTGGCCGACTATTTAGACAATCTAAATGAAGACCGCAAAAAAATTGAACGCAGTATCAACCTTGCGGCTGTTAAGCAAATCAAAGAAAAGTACACCGAAAATGACCCGGCGTTTGTTTTGGCGGGCCACGGCTGGAATGCCGGTGTGATCGGCGTGGTAAGTGGAAGACTTGCAGAGAAATACGGGCGCCCTGTCATCCTGATTGCTCTCGACCAAATGGGAGTCAAACCCGGAATTGGTTCGGCGCGCAACGGCGGGATCGGCAATCTTCACGAAACTCTGCAACACTGCACGGAACACCTGATTAAACACGGAGGGCATGCTGCTGCTGCGGGGCTCACGATTGACGAAAATCAAGTCGACATATTTCGCTCAGCTTTTTGTGAATACATTCAGGAAAGCATTACTGAAGAAGATCGAATTGTGGAAGTGGTGATCGACGCAGAGGCTTCGCTGAGCCAACTCACCCCTCAGACAATCTATCAAATGCAACAGCTCGGTCCGTTCGGTGAAGCAAACCCCGCTCCCCTACTTTGTACCAGCAATGTCAACGTTGTAGCCGGCTCTGCCAAGCGAATGGGAGGCGGAGAACGTCACCTAAGTGTGAAAGTATCTCAATATGGGAAGACATTACGCGCCGTCGCTTTTGGGCAAGGTGATTGGGCTGAGGAATTAGACCAAGTACAAGGACCCATCGATGTCGTCTTCAAACCGGTCATAAACGATTTTCGCGGCCAGCGCAATGTGGAACTCCATCTCGAAGACTGGAAACCGGCTGCAGATTCGATCTAGCGATTCGGCGTTTTCTTGGTGCCCGGACGAACAGGATAGGGCGGAGCCATTGGAATTTCAATGGGGTCCTCTTTAAGCTTTTGTTGTAAGTACCTGATAGCTGCATCCAATTGCGCATCCTGCCCCTCAAATGTAGCGTGTGGTAGATTGTCCACCACAATATCCGGTTCGACACCATGCCCTTCAATCAGCCATTTACCTTCCGGCCCAAATACACCCGATTGCGCAGCCGACGCATAACCTTTATCTACCAGACGGTTATTAATACTCAGCCAGATTTCACCACCCCACGTTCTGGTACCAATGACAACTCCATAGCCTAAACGCCGGAAGCCCTCGGCAAATGCTTCGCCATCAGAAGCAGTACGTTCGTTACATAGTACGACCATATGCCCTCGAAAAGCGTATTGCATATTCCAATAAGGCTTGCCTACTCGGGGTTGCCAATAAAACCAGGCCTGCCGCCCAAGCTTTTCCAGGATCCAGCTATCGATATTGCCTCCTCGATTATGTCTGACATCCACAATCAAAGCCGGCCGGTTATATACCGGATAGAATTCCCGCGTCCATTCAGCAATATTGTCTTTACCCATCGCCCTTAAGTGCACATAGCCGATTTGCTTCTGGCTCGCCTCTTCTACTGCCAGACGTCGAGAGAATTCCCATTGGTCATATCTTAAGTCCGCTTCACGTGACATTGAAATCGGTCGCACAACAACTCGTCGCACTTCATCGTCAGCATTAGGTCCGGCTACTTCAAGCAACACCTGGCGACCAATCTGCTCTCTCAGCAGAACATTGATGTGACTCACTGAATTCACATCAACGCCGTTGACTTTGAGAATCACGGACTGCTCCGCCACGTGAACATCGGGGTGAGCTAACGGAGAACGTTGCTGGGGATAATCCGGATCGGAAAGATAAACATGTTCTACAACATACCCTTTCCGGTTCCGATCATGACGCAGAACAGCACCCAGTGAACCAATGCCCACATTGTCATTATCGGTTCGCTGCTGCCCTCCACGTACATAAATATGCAGGGCCTCGAGTTCACCCACCATTTGCTCCAGTAAATCGTTTAACTCCGCGCGGTCGGTAATACGATCGACTAATGCTAGATGTAAATCTAAAACATCTTTCCACTCCACACCGTGCAGATTGGGATCGTAAAAATAGTCCCGTTCTAATCTCCAGGCATCCATTAACATCTGTCGCCAACGCCTGACCGGATCAATCGAGAACTTAACGTTTCTTAAAGAAACCAGGTTATCGCTTCCACCTCCTGCCTTACCGTTGGCAGCAAAGACGTAGAAGCTTCCCGACTTCCGTAAGGCAACATGTTTAGCGTTGGTTGATAATTCGTATGAATCGATAGAACTTGCCACCGTAAGGACATCGGCTTCAAATTTACGAGCTCGTGATTTGAGGGCGTTCGAAGATGACGTCCCTTTGGTCGAACTCACCCAATATAAATGATTCTCTGTAACACTTAATTCGCTGTAATTGCCAGCATCAATAGGCAATTTCCGAATTCGTCGCGTGATATTCTCGAAGTCTATTTCGATCTGGAACTCCTGTTCACCGAGTTCTTCCTGTTCTTCTTCCTGTTCTTCTTCCTGTTCTTCTTCCTGTTCTTCTTCCTGTTCTTCATCCAATTCTGTACGTTCACGAAATGGTGACGAAACATCGTCTTGAAGTGCCAATTCATAAATTAGCGTTGTCTTATCAAAGTACGGTTCCGGTTGTCTTGGACCCCAGGGACTTGAAACCGATGAATTCAGGTGACGGTCTGACAAGAAATATAGGAAATCACCTTCAGGACTCCAGGCGGGGTCATAACTGTCTGCTCGGTCTGTTGTTACTGCGACGGCTTTTTTCTTCTGCACAGACCATAACCAGATTTGATCAGTCCAGTTCTCGGCGGATTTTGCGTAAGCTAGCCAACGACTGTCCGGGGACCATTCTAAATCATAGAAATTGCCATAATCTGAAACACCAATACGTTCCTGCTTTCCTGTCTTTAAATCTGTGATCCACAAGTGATGATTTTTATCCGTAAACGCGAGCCATTTACCGTCTGGCGAAGCCACTGGTTGAAAACGAAAAATCTTGCCGTTTTTAGTCACTTGTGTTCCGGCTTCGAGACCGTTCGATGGCAACGACCAAACTTCATACTCTCCCGACTCATCTGCTAAAGCCAATACTTGATCAGACTCAGGTTGAAACAGGAGCGACCTGTAACGAGCGGAGGAATTACGTGTCAAATGGGCTGTCCTTCCACGATTCACTGGCACTACAAATACATCCCCGTGAAAGGCTAGTGCCAGCTTCTCACCATTGTTACTCAAGGAATAGGAATCAAGATAATCTTCTGGAGACTCAACCCAGAATTCTCTTCGCTGCTCAAAGTCTGAAGAAAGAGTAATCGGCAACATACCTGACTGACCGGTGGTTAAATCAAGTATCCGTAAATCGGCACCCAACTGATAAACAATTCGACCATCATGCAGATCCGGACGTAAACAATCAAATCCTTCATGTTTCGTATGTTGTTTCAGGTCCTTCCCTTCGAGATCCATCGACCAGATATTCAGAGTACCGTCTCGGTCCGTATTAAAATAAACCCGACCTGCATGCAACATCGGCGAACGGCTGGTTCCCGTGTAATCTGTCGTTAAAGCGACCGCTTCATCTTCCCCAGGCACATACTTCCATAAGTTTTCCACAGATCCCCCGTGATATCGTTTTGTACTGGAACCTTGTTTGGAAAGTCTAGTAAAAACCAGTCCCATTTGCTTCTCCAACCAAACCGCCTGAGAAGCCTGATTCAATTGAATTCGTTCGATCTGCTTCGTTTGTGGATCAACGAGTACTAATTGCGTATTGGGAAGTGTGGAATAATGGCGTGTTGCATAACAAACACGTCCATCGGGAGTCCAGCCGACAACACGTGCTGATTCACCATCATAGGTCAATCGTTCCGGCTGGCCCCCTTCCATGGAAATTACATAAACTTCCGTCGGCCCTTCATAGGACGCAGAAAACGCCACCAACTTACCATTCGGTGAAATCGCCGCGTGTAATTCCTGCTCCAAGTGAGTGGTAAGACGTGTTGCCTGCGAATTCCCGAGACGGATTTTCCACAAATCCCCCTCTGCTGTAAAAACAACAGTGTCACTGTGGATTGCTGGATACCGATAGTAACCAATCGTTTGAGCCTCTCCCGAATTTGACAGAGCAACCATTAGAGCTAGTAGTGAAAACAGTATTTGACGCGGAGGCATTTCACATTCCTAAAATATTCGAGTAGTTAAAAAAAGTGAGAATTGATAAGAGTAATCTCTAATCCTACACCGATGAACCTTATCGGATTTTAGATTCGGCAAGGATTTGTTCGTAAATCGCGAGTGCCTGATCATAGGCTTGGCGGGCTGTTTCTTTCTCCGTGTCGGAGATATAACTGTTACGGTTTGTCCAAAGTAATCTGGTGGCTTCAATACACCACTGCACACTTTGACGCGAAGCGCGAATTGGACGATCACCAACCAGAACATTCACAGGGTTTGTATGCAACTGTGGAAATTGCCTCATCGCCACCCAACTACTCTGCGAAACCGGAATTTCAAACCGAAGTTTATGCTGTTTACCATCAGCCGGCACACGTCGAGAAGTAATCACCTCCCCGTTGACGATGATTTCCAACTCCCGCTCACCCCCTTTCACATACTCCATGCTACGCGGAGCGTGCAATAATCTGGTATCACCCGTCAGTCGATTAGCTTCTGGAGCAACCGTACCGTAGGCTACACCTTCAGGCGTGGCTGGAGCGAAGGACACGACGGCTTCAATCAAGACAGACCCTGGCTCTAACAACTGAACATCTTCGGTACCAGGAGCCTTTTGATTCACTCGAAAATCCAATGCATGGGCATAACCATCTGATACGTAGGATTGTCCAGCTCCCAAAGCACGACACCACTGCTGATAGGTCCAACGCTTCGACTGACCTAACTGCACATACACTCTCCCCTGCCCCACCCGACGACTCGACATACACGGAAAATCTGTTTCACCGCTTAACTTGATCGGAAAGCCGCAATTCATCAGGTGATACCACGTATTCCATTCTGAAATTCGAGGAGTATCCATCGCACTTAAAAAATCACAAACTCCAAGAGGGGTACTCACAAAGACTTCCATGGCTCCGCGGCCTGACATTGCCGGAATTGCAAGATTCGGAAGTTGGTTGGAAGCTCGATCAAGTGCCAGTTTGATTTCGCCCTCATCAAGACGTTGATCACGATTTATATCCACCCGGGAAAAATCATAAGGGAGCAACGCCCCCTCTGCCTCGTCTTCGCTAAGGCTGCCATCTTGATCGGCATCGTATCTTAGTAAAGCCCAGGCAGCTCCACCTTCAGGATCAACGCCAAGCGCTGAATGCGGATAGCCTGTTACCCCTCCCTGTTCTTTACACCATCTCAACACAGGGACGGTCCAGGTGGGCCAGCCCTGTGTCTTAGTACCATCCGATCCTGGATAGGTTTGATTCTTCAGGTTCAATAAACACACATGCCCTAATGCCGCCGAACCGAAGCCACTGATTTCAAGGTCATATTTAAGAAGCGTATTGCGTTCGCTAATATCATGAGCTGAAGGGGCAAAAAACTGACGCTGATGGTCATAACAAGGCCCCCAGGTTAAGACACAGCCAACATTCAATCCTTCACCTTTCACCTGCCGAAACATATCTTCAGGAGTGACGCCTTCAGTGGGCAATGTGTAATGCGAACAGCCGGCGGCATGGATATGATGATCTCCACCGTAAAAACCAAAAGCGTTTGGAGTCACCCAACGCTGCAAATTAACTTGTACCGGCAACACTTCATCCTTGGAGACCGTCAAAGCCATTCTCCCCACTAAATATTCAGGCCCCCGGCTGTAGGTGATTTCATATTCGCCGGCGGGCAGAAATACATGCTCACCATCAGCTCGATAAATTTGAGGTTGAAAAAAGAAATCGGGAACAACTCGTTTGATTTGTGAAGGATAGACCCGACCGGTCTTGTCCGTGATGATCAGACGGGCGATCGACGGTTTCGCATGTTCATCACGGATTTCAAAGGGGACAGCAAACGCTTTTGCCACATTAAATAAAACCGGCGTTTCGCCCCGGAAACCGAGATCCTGTGTCCCCTGCCCCACATCAAATTGCAACAGCGCTTCGCGACGCCCTGACTGAGTCGACGAAACTGTCATAATCACGTACTCAACTTCAAGGCCACTCAAGCGAGACGTCATCGGAGGTGTTCGAAAAACGTTTACCTCCAAAAATCGGTTCTTAACACCCTTGCTGTTCTCATCCTCAGCCAACTCGGTCTGTTCCTGCCGTTTCAAAATCCCCACAGAACTACCTGCATAAACGGGCCCTGAATTCGGTGAACTAACATGAAGAGGGGTTTCAACCTGCGCCATGTTATGTACTTTGAGCAAGAGTGGGACAAATCCATGTTGTTGAATATTTGCTTTTCCAGGTCCGCGGATCCCCTTCACCCTAACCTCCGGGTTTATCTCAACCTCGGCAACCACCAGTTCATCTAACAGACGCTGAATGGCAATCGAATCTTCAGCTTCAATTGCATCTTCCAGCTCTTTCTGCAAAGAATCAGAAAGAGGGTGTCCCAAATACTGAAGACTCTTGATCACTCGGGTTACGTTAGCACCCAAGGGCTGTGGCTCAACTGAGACAAACGTAAGTGGCTGGCCTACGACATCGAGAGTAATAAAAAATACTATCAGAAAAAAGAAAGGGCGTAGATATACCACTTCAGCCATCCCCCAAGTGACAGGTCCTAGGAAAGCCGTTATTGTAGCACGCCAATTAGGCACAAGCTAAGACTGATGAAACTCCACAAACTTAAAGCAACTCACGGATCGGAGTTCCATGATACACCTGATGCGGTCGTTTGAATTTATCATACCAGGCGACCGTTTCAGGCAATCCCAGAGCCGAGTAAATTGTCGCTGCCATATCCTCTGGTGTATAAGGATCCGCCGCTGGATATCCGCCCTGACGATCAGAAGCACCCACGACATTACCACCCTTTATTCCGCCACCGGCAAAGAAAACACTTTGAACCGGACCCCAGTGATCACGTCCCGGCTTACCACTCTTGGCACCGTTAAAGGTAAAGATGCGCGGAGTACGGCCAAACTCGCCAGCCATGACAATCAATGTTTCATCAAGCATACCGCGTTCTTCCAGATCATCCAACAGAGCGGACAGAGCTCGATCCGTCGGCGGTAGCAAATATTCCTTCAAATTATGGAATGCATTTTCATGGGTATCCCATGATTCGTCATTGCCAAGGTTGACTTGCACCATGCGAACACCGGCTTCCACTAATTGCCGTGCCATCAATAAAGACCAGCCAAAGGTATTCTTTCCATATTTCTCCTGCAGCGTATGATCTGACTCGTGAACATCAAGTGCTTGATGAACCCCTTCACCGGTAAGCAACTGAGCTGCTTCACTACGAAATCGCCCAAAATCTTCAACTCTTCCCGCCCTATCTAACGCTCGGCGTTGCTCATCCAGCCCAGACAGAAGATTCAATCGGGATTGAAATCGATCTTTCAGCATTCCATGTTGTAATTCAAGCCGCGGAGCTTCGAATTTATATTTCTCAGGGTTCCTGGGACCTTCCCAGCGATGAAATCCATATTCAGGAAATGCTCCGTGAATGTACTCTGACGTACGGAATCGACTTGCTTCGATAAACCAGGGATCATTTTCAGAACCCATGGCACCAGCAAACTGACCCGGGATCGTACGACCGGTGACATGCACTAGCTTTTCTGGAAGAACCGCTGCGGGTGGCAGATTATTACGCCGTGGTAATACTTTGCTCACCATCGAAGCAATACACGGGTGGTCAGTAGGATTAGGTCGGGAACCACTAAATCCGCGAGGTAAATCACTGCGACCGGTCAACATTACATGATGACCTTCGGAATGTTCGTTATATGGGTGAGTAAGTGATCGCAGCAATGCCCATTTATTGCTCCGCTGCGCCAACATGGGTAAATGCTCAGATACTAAAACTCCAGGCGTCTGTGTTTGGATCGGCTTAAATTCACCTCGGACATCATCCGGAGCATCTGGCTTAGGATCAAAACTTTCATGTTGAGCCAGTCCACCTGACAAAAAGATATAAATCACATTCTTAGCAGTCGCTGCAGTGACCTGGGCTTCCGCCAATGCTGCAAGTGGATCTAAGTGATTCATGCCCAGACCCAGTAAACCTACCGAACCCGCCTGAATCGCAACACGTCGACTAATTTCTGGATGATACATAACTAAATTTCCCCTTCACCACATCTGAACTCATTCTACTCAAACCAAACAAGCAAGTTCAAATCCTGATTTCAGCTTTAATCTCTATCGATTACGCAAAATATGGGTGCTCCAAGTCAGCTACCCCGCCAATTATTGACACTTCATCCTTTTACAGCCTGTTTTTGGTTGCTATATTCATAATTAAGTTCGGATGTGTTATTTGGGAATAATTTGATGCCCAGTCACGTCTATTTATGTACAAGTACTAAGCAATTAGAAGTTGCCTATCCCAATCATTTATTGTTCTTTTAGATAAAGAGAGAAGACAATGCACAAAAAGCTTTTAGCGCTACTTTGCGTTGGCGTGATGATCACAATTGCAGGTTGTGGCGCATCCAACCCACCTACAACCCCTGTTACTGGAACTATAACTTATGACGGTGAACCATTAGAAGGTGCAACTGTAACTCTAACTCCAGAAGCTGGTTCAGCAGGTTCTCGTAGTGCCAGTGGTATTTCTGATGCTAGTGGTAATTTCGTTATTAAGACAGTTTTCCCTGACGGTGCAAGTGTAGAAGGTGCACTCGCTGGTAGCTACAGTGTTCGAGTTACAAAGCTTGAAGTGCAAGAAACAACCGAAACTGACGGCATGCTTGACCAGAACGAAGGCGATCCATCTGCAGCATACATGGATCAGGTTAGCATGATGACTGAAGACAGCGAAAACGCTGGTCCGGCTAGTCTTATCAATGAAGCATTCAGTAGCTATGAAAAACTGGATGACTGGAACAACCAGGTCTCCGTTGCGGCAGCAGCTGAAGGTGCTGCAGCTGCTACCCTGACAATCACTCTTGATGATAACGGTAGCGGAGAAGCTAAAATCCAATAGTAATTGGGTTACAACTTAATGCTTAAAAAGCAGTGACAGGTTCTGATCTGTCACTGCTTTTTTATTTCTGCCTGTTGGAAGGTGCAATACTAGGCTAATCCTTACAGATTCACACACGACCCTACTGATTAAAGAATTGTGAAATATTTCTTTCAATTCTTACCCGTAGTTGTTTATATTTATCTCATAACAAGTTTTTGGGAATAATTCCAAGGTGGCTCGAATCTATAGTAGTAGTTTCAACCCCTTTCAGTACAAATCTCTTTTAGGTTCATAGAGGAAAATCAAATGCAAATTTTTAAATTTTTAGTTGCCCTTCTGGCAATTGCTACTCTTGGTGTCATCGGTTGCGGTGAAGAAAAAGCTGAAAACAGCGGCACAGAAGGCCAATATGCTAGTCCTGAGAGCATGTCTGGCGATGCTGGCGATATGACTGATCCAGGTGAAGAAGCACCTGCTGAAGAAGCACCTGCTGAAGAAGCACCTGCTGAAGAAGCACCTGCTGAAGAAGCAC